>CAKOFP010000001.1 GCA_933226995.1 Candidatus Nitrosopolaris rasttigaisensis
GCTCTTGTGTTTAAAGTCTCAAGAATAACCGACTTTATTATAGATGGGCTCTACTGTGTTTTGTGCGTTGACCACAGATAGTTTGTGTTCTGCCTCCTTGTAGGCAGACCGATAACCTAACAACCACCAATTCAAATTCCCTGGTAGAGAATACTTCGACATCCTATAGCCGAGTTCTTATCCCATGAATATTTCTGTGTTGAATTCGTCCCGCATGACGAAATGTCAATTACCTTCTGATACAATGACTTAAAGTTTCATCCAAATGAAAATCATACAGTAGAAACCTAATCTTCCTTATGAGCGCGCTAATTGAGCCTTTTCGATCGAATCTTAACAAAAGTTAATGAGACAAGTATCATCAACGAAGAATCTGGTTTAAATTGACTCAAAAATGACCGATTATTTGAATTATTGAGCGTGAAATAGGAGAAGAAGCATGATAAAGTGACTTTGTGATGCGGAATCGAATGAAAAAGCCGTTTGCCACTTTTCTACTTTGGCGGAGGTAATTTCTCTGTAGACACGGTCCCCTTAGGATTGCCTGCATCGTCTGTAATTCTGCTTAATCGTCTACACAGTATTTTGAAGGAATCCAAGACATCCACTTCAATTATTCCTGGTAGATGCTCAATATTAGGGACGTAATTGCTTATGATATAAAGGCCTTGTATTCTGACTTCTATTTTGATATCACTACTTTTCAAATCATCAGAATCTGACCTGTTTATAACCTGTAATGAGTTTGAAAAACGTTTATGTTGATCTTCCAAAGGATATTTTCCAACATGGATTGAATCTTCAATCATTTGGCATAGTTGTGAAATCTTCACAGCTATTCAATTTGCCAATTCTAAACTTTAATCTTTCGTTAAGCTCATCGTTGATGCTGCGTGTTTCTTTATTTCTCGCCTAACATTTCTGCATGGCTTTATTTTGGATATAGCCATTGACAAAAGAAACCTTGAAGATCATATATTGTTGATATTCTATAATGGATAATCTTTTGGTGGATGATGCGATATAAAGATACAAGAACTGGCTCATGTAAGGGATTGATTGGAAACCTCGATAGCAGATGTTGCCAATCGAGCCGTTTTCTACCACATGACGCTATGGGGCTACACCACCAACTTACGCTGCAATTTAATTTACATGCACCCTTTACATCGCGTGCCTGGAATGTCATTGAAGATAAATTTAGAATTTATGTATGCTTTTATGTTTCAAATTGAATTTAAGCCCTAGCTGATAATCTAAAACTATGACATGCCATGAGGAAGTTCGGGAGCTGGACAGGAACCTTATGAAGGTTCTTGGTTTTGTGTATTAACCGATAAGATAGAGTTCTTTTATGCTAACATACTTTTTCGTAATGACAATACCCCAAGTACTCCAGCAAGAATAGCAGTTGCACCTAGTACAGACAAATCCAGTATTAGTCCTTCATTAGAACTATAAAAGATCGCCATCTGTAGCGCATGAGTGCCATAGAAGGTAGGGACAAAATGAGCAATTGTCTGAAGCCACGTTGGAAGAAAGGCAGCTACAGTAATACCACCACTAAGGAAAAAAAGATCTATAGACAGAGGGATACCGATGGCTGTAACCCTCTGAAACCGGTGTGAAGCTGCACCTATAGCTACTCCCAGACCAGCACTAGCTAGTGCTATTAACAGAACTATCACCAGCGTAGAAATCCAGTAAATCGTACCTGCAGGTCGCAGATAACCGGAAGCCGCACCTACCACGAGCACGACAGCCGCTATAAGTAGTGTGGTAATCCATCCTGATAGTAGCTTACCCGTGATAATAGTAGCCTTAGAAATGGGTGCTAGCAGGAGTTCCTTTATTGTAGAATCTTCCCATTCTCTTGCAGTAGCCAGTCCCGCGTTGACGATACCTGCCGTGGTTAATAGAAGTACCAGGTTTGGGACAAGCTCGAACCTAAGGAGATCTATATCCTGACTTCGCAAATCTGTCTCTTTGACACGGATTTGGATGGGACTATTGTTTCCATTGATGGCGCTCTGATCAGCATAGAACTTTGTAATAGCAGCCGGCAGAGAGCGACGTAAGTCGTTCGTAAAATCAAGGTTTAGATTGTTGATATGAATGGTAACTGGGTCTGGTTTTTTAGCATTGTAAGCAGCGTCAAAATTGCTAGGGATTGTTATAACTGCTGCCACCTTGACTTGCCTCAATGCATCCTCTGCCTTCTGTGGCGCTATAGTTATCATAGTGACTTTAAATGCACCAGAATCGCTAAGAATGTTAATAAGTTCTTGAGCATGAGGACCGCTATCTTGTACTACTAGCGCAACTGGGTTGCGTCCTACTGCCTGAGCTCCGAAATACAAGATAACCATAAATGCAATCGCTGGAAGAACAGTGGCTGCAATTGATGTTGGCTGTCGCAGCCATACGCTAATGTCCTTACGTACGATAGCTAGGATCGGAAACAGGCTGTTCATTAATGCACAACTCCTCTTCCTCTACCAGCGATAAGTGTAAGAGCACTTATGGCTACTATGACGGCTGCAAACCCTGCTAATATGAATCCATTAATTGCAGGGCTTGTAGAAGTAGTGGTAAAGTTATGAAAAGCATGTTGGAAGATGGCAATGCCGTAGTATACTGGTTGTAATTGAGTTATAGTTGCTGTGACCTGATCGCCCCATATAGCTGGGCCGAAAGCACCACTTATGAAAAAGACTGGAATAGATAGACCTATGCTAAGTGGGATGACAGCTTGGCGACGACGGACTAGAGTACCTATAAGTGATCCCAAGGCAACGAATGTTATCATGAGTAACAAGACGAAAGCAAATAACTCATCCCAATGATCTGGCCAGACACCAATAAGAAATACAATCACTATTATCATAACCGCAACCGAAAGGGAATTGAGTAGAAGAGCACCAAGAATTTTACCAATTTGAATGGCCCAAAGGCTAGCCGGTGCTAGCATCAGTTCCTTTACTGTCCCTTTCTCGTATTCCCTGGCGGCGTTTGATCCTGCTTGAAGTAGTCCACCGAGCATGACACTGACAACCATAAGGCTGACAACTAAATATTGGACATAGCCTGTGTCATGAGAATAACTATCGACTTCATGAGCTCTAATTACTACTTGATTAGGAAAAGCATTGGCATAAAATGAGGTTATTGCCAATGGCACAGCTCTGCGTATATCGTTTGTAAAATCTACTTCAAGGTTATTGAGAACAACTCGTAACTGTGCCTGTTTGCCTTGACGTAACAATGAGTCAAAGCTACCAGGGACAGTTACGATTGCTACAATCTGCCTTTTTTCATCAGGTTCTGCGCATCGGCATTTGTGGTTTGTTGGATGATAAAAGAATGAGAGTGCTCCATTGCCGAGAGAATTTGTTGGGCATATGGACCTTTGTCTTCGAGAACTATAGCGGTCGGAGCTTGACCACCAGTCAGAGCAAACAAAAGAAAAAGCAGAAGGAAGTTAATAGGAATAATAATACTTGTTACCATAAAAGCTCGTTCAGTTAAGGAGCTTCGTATATCCTTTATCGCCATTACCCAGATAACAAGGAGAGAACGATATGCCGGATAGATGTTCAATATGTTCATCTCTTACTCGCCTCTAATCTCTTAAGCCACTCCCAGTCAAACTCAAGAATATTTCTTCCAGATTTGGTTCCCTCTGCGAGATTTTCTTGATGTTTATCTCCTGGGTTACAAGTGTAATAACCTGTCCGGTTAAAGTAAGTTCATCTCCGCTCATAGTTACCTTGAGTATTTTGTCCTTTTGAATCACTTCGCTTACACCAGGCAGGATACTAATCTTTTCCGAAAGCTGTGGCGAAACGGATGATGCCGTTTCTATCTCCATGACAGTATCACCATATTTTCGTTTCAAGTTGATTGGGGTGTCTAAGGCAACTAACTTGCCATGATCGATAATAGCGATTCTATCACATAATGCGTTAGCCTCTTCCAAATAGTTCGTTGTTAGGAGAACAGTCTTGCCTTCCTTCTTCTTGAGATCAAGGATATAGTTCCAAATAGCTCTACGGCTCTGAACATCTACTCCCAATGTTGGCTCATCAAGGTACAGAAGCAAAGGATCATGAAGAAGTGCTCGCGCAAGGGCTAGTCTACGCTTCATACCCCCGGAAAAAGAACTAACACGACTATTACGGCGCTCATATAGCTGTACCAGGTTGAGCATGTCCGTTATCTTCCTATCACGCTCAGACCTATGCACACCATACAGCGTCGCATGGATAGACAAATTTGTCCAGGCATCGAGTTCTTCATACAATGCAGTTTCCTGCGGCACTGAACCGAGAGCGGCGTATACAACTCTAGTATTGTGCATAATGTTGCGTCCAAGTACTTTTGCCTCACCAGAAGTAGGTTTTGACAATCCACTAATCATGTTGATGATTGTAGTTTTTCCAGATCCATTGGGTCCTAGCAGACCGAAAATCTCCCCGCTCCTCACTGTAAGTGAAAATCCATCTACAGCTGTAAAGTCTCCAAATCGCTTTGTCAACCTGTTCAGTTCAATTGCTGGGCTAGTATTTTCTGTGTACTTCATAGAATGTTGTGCCCTAACATGTTTGTCCGTCGTAGTAAGGCAGGACCAGCTAGACCTAGTTGCCTCGTAAAGCTAAGGTCATCACGAATTGCTTTGTGTTCTGTTCTGTTACCATCTTCAACTCGATATATGTGGATTGCATCGTAGGATATGCTACATCCAGATGGAGGAATAACAAAAAAGTTTCCTTTATGTTTGACACTTGCACTTATTATCGAAGCAACTTTATCATTTGCAGCAATTATCTCTTGTATATCATAGTGAAGACCAGCAAATGTACTTCGTAGAGACTGGATAGCATCTATAGATCCATCTGGACTTCTAATCTTTGATCTATATGAATATGAATACCCTTGAGATGCAAGGCTGACACAATAGGGCCTTGTAAGTTTAGATTCTGATCTTGCAATAGAATTTCTGAGAGCTGGGTCGGAGGCCTCACTGACTCCAACTCTATTGACCAATGTAAATAATATGTGGTATGCTATGCAGCCGTTTTCCTTGACTCTAGTGGGCGTCATGAGTACAGCGTTAATTTCTTGCTCAATTAGCTTCTTGGTCACATCATGTCTGTCATTTGTTGCCATAAAATCAATCAATATTAAAGAACAGACAGGATATCTATATACCTAGTTTTAGAAATTATACGTCACATATTCATAGTCTGGAGCAGTACAATGACATATCGTGACTTGCATGATCGGGCAATTTCCTGTGTCCTGTTCTGGGCCTTCATAATAGCTTAAGAGAATTAATTACTCCCCTGTGTGCGGTAGGTACAAAAAATATTCTGGCTCATTTAAATACAACCTTTTTCATATGCGAACCACATTTGTGGCAGGTTCTTTCACTGACATTGCTACCACAGGCTAAACAAACATAGATTGGTTTTGTATTGAAGTCCGCACTACCGCTGCTACTACTGCCATAGTATCCTCCTCTTTCCACATTAAACCCTTTTCTTTGAACGTAAAGGATCACCCCTACAAACATGAACACATTTAGCATAAAGCCTATTACGAAACCAAGGAAATACGTCGCCAACGTACTTGCTCCCATAATAGCAAAAGCAAACAATAACCCACGTTTAACTAATTGACTGTTCTGCATGCTTATCCAACGTATATAGCAAGTTATAGAATAAAAATGGTCGCATCATCTGGGGACAAGTCTGATAACAACTGATCGAAACGGATTATCAGCACAGGACTTTAATCTTATGACTTTTACAAGATTCCTTGTAATTTATCCCATTTTCCAATTTTACATCAAAAATGAATCTCAAATTTCGAAATACAACAGCTACCTGCCAACAACTACAACAGCTACCCGGAAGTCGAGCTATACAGGAACTACGATATACAATCGGTTCGTATCGACCGACAACCGGCGCGGAAGATGAATCAAGAATTTCCAGAAAGTAGCTAGAACCTTTTCCATCTCATTAATTTGAAAATTTTGGTATCCTCGTTTTGACATCAATTTAAGCAGTAATCGCCTTCGACCTGAAAGATATAAGTAGGATTATCATCACAACCGTTGCGCGAAGTGTATTATGTGTCTCTCGTCATTAGTAATGCAATCGCAAGATGAAATCACGATATCATAAGTCAGTACTTCGATTGATGACTAGTCCAGTGTTTTCTTGAATTTTAAGTACAGTAGATAAAACTAAGAAATTATTCACGGTAACTGACCTCTTCTGCCTATTGGTAACGTATTCTGGCCTTTATTTAGCCTTGAAGCGGGTATAAACATAAAAAAAGTAATGTGTGGAGCAGTCAGCTGCGTTACTA
>CAKOFP010000002.1 GCA_933226995.1 Candidatus Nitrosopolaris rasttigaisensis
AATTTCGCTGCCCCAAGGTTGAAAGCGTATCTATCCGCAAATAAAATGCGCCGGGCGGCAAGACAACTCCTCGCATCAAAATCAAGTTCCGTTCGTACCGCTTCCGCAGGTCTCTCTATGTAGTAATTTTACTCTTTAGATCTACTACCTTGCGATAGGGTGTTGGTACATTTCAGTGGAGGTCTACAAAGATGGTATGGTCTTTATTTTTGTTTAACCAGTTAGACGGGTTTATCACTAGTGAAGTCCTAGATGTGACCCTACGCAATATTTGGGTCGGTTCGTCGCGAGATCTTCATTGTTTTTGACTCGGTCTGGAGCAGCGATCACTTACCTCATCCCCAATAAGGAGATGCATTTAGCCCTGGTAAAAACGTAGCACTAGATAGCAAGGTCTATTCTGCGACACTTTGATCATAGGAAGGCGCGAAAAATCTTTTCCGAATCTCGTTCCATTCGTGTCCGTAAAGCCTTTAACGTACCCGAAATACGTAACACAACCATAGCCGGCTGCATCAAAACAATAGTCGATAACATGGTTCCAAGCATTTCTAATTTACAACTTATTATGACGATGACTTCTTTTTCATCAATATCAATGAATCTTATTTTGGCTCTTTCCGTTGCTATTTGACCAAATAGCTCGGAACTTCGTTTACTGATCGCCTCAACTATTTTACGCCGGTCATAACTGTGGTCGCCATTCCAAATAGCCAGATATCTACGTTTGTCACGCCGATTAAGCATCTACGTAACACTTTTTCCCTAGTCTTATTTCGATCCATTCTTCAAGTTCTCGCCAGTATCTTTCTGGTTTGATATTACAAAGCTTTAGTAAAGAATCAAAGCAGCGACCAGATATCATTTCTCTTGGACATCTTGCCCCACTTGAAAGAACTAATTGGCAATTTATCGAGTTACAAAGTTTGTACAAGTCTCTAATCTGTTCAAACCATTTTCCGATATTGAGCCCGTTTGCCTGGCGTATGTCAGCGAAGAGAATCTCCAAACCAATTCGTGTTCTTACTTTTTTTTTAAGAATAGACTTCACCCTGAAATAATCTCTAACAACAAAAATGTCCAACCAAGGCGAGGAAAGTTCCACAATCTTGTCGGAAACTACAAGATATGGATAATTAGTGATTAGGGATGGCGGTCTGTTCAAACGATAAATCACATTTTCCTGAGCATTACTACCATGATACTCACTACCTATCTCATCTATTTCCAAAATCTCAGCTGTCCTGAGCATTTTCTCAAGATTATTATCGTAGACGCAGAGATCTCTTCTCCTTAACATCAAGTCCTCATTCTATTCAACGTTGATTTGCGAGGTTCATGCGTCAATATGGATTTGAATTTGATCCTAACCGAGTCTCCCTCAGATAGAGAAACCTTCCCCGTGCAGAGTCTTTGTTTGTCTAATCTTATGTACAGATTTCCCTTCTCGTCGTAGAAATCAAAGAAATTTGAAAGAAGTGCGACATCCGTATCAGTGAGGCAAGATTTAATTTTCACGTATAAAGAATTTGCCTCGTTTTTGCTAAGAAGGGAAGTTAGCAGAACAATTTTATTTCCCCAATGACCTTCTGCAAGTCCTATAGAAAAACTATCAGGAGAAACACTAAGTGTGCTTTTGAAATGTTCCAAAATCTTATCTTTCTCTTCAGTCGCATGAACTATAATACTGATCTCAGCAGCAGAAAAATTGACACTCTCATTACGGATCATAACCGATAAGGATGGATAGTAGGAGTGTTAGCTAAATCTTGTCATCAGCCTGTTCTGTCGAGGACGAGAGTGTTTTTTCGATTGGTTTCGCCATCAGTAGAGCTCTCGATTCAGGGGTTGAAATTAACTTTGTCTTCTTAATGCCTATATGCCTCAAGGGCGCGATTATCTTCGCTGCAGCAAGGAGGTCTGCACCCATCTTACCCATAGTTGCTTCCTGAACAAACTGGTCGATGTTGAGCTTCGGAATCTTATCTTCTAGCGCCTTATGAGCGATCATTCTAATCTCGTGTTTTTTGGAGGAATTAAGTCGCTTTTGACTTAGTGCAATTAATACTACTCTAAATGTGTAGCCATCCATCGTCATATAGTCGTGCACATGAGTGATCATTGAACTCCCGCGCCTGATCAAACTCCTCAAGAATTCTTTTGCATATTCATGACCTTTGAAAATGGTCGTTGCGCTCCCCTCATTGATTTTATCTATTTGTACGAATACTTTTGTCTGATGTTGTGTGGGATCCTGTTTTAAAATGTCGAACATAGTGTTTTCAATCACGCGCCCTCTTGCAAGTTCTGTGACTGTAATCGGTATGTAGTTAAGAAAACCACCTCCAAACGCCGAGGGTGATTTTACTACAACCCATTGCTTGTCTCTCCATTTGTCTCGGACTCGTCCACCTCTCTTACCGCCTTTGACCATGAAATCTAGACTCAAACACCAAAATATAAGTCATGTTCTAAGCATGAGCTCTTTACAGCACAGCTCTGGGTCTGCCTCATCCGAAACAATACTTCAAGCTATGCTCGTTAAATTAGACTATGATTATTATCATATTGTCAGTTATATCTAACTCATTAACTAATGGCGGTTGATAACTAATCTTGCGTCTAATCATTAAATATGACGAGTAACCACCTACAATACTTGTGACTGATAAAAGCATGAGGTGGTTCGATGCCTTCATGGGCGTAGGATATGAGTTTTATAATGTTCGTGCAAAAGTGATTTTGGTCTTCAATAACAGGAAAACACTGCTTAATGCTTGGAACAAAGTGATAAAGTGGTGGCCGGATGACTGGATAAAGATGAGATTTTTGGAAACAAACCATTCATATGAATTCATATTATACGGAGACTCCAACTTTTTAGAAAGTACATGGGTATTTTTGAAAGCCCTTAATGTGTCACAACACTACATGACATTCAAAGCTGACTATGAGGGCGCTGCTTATTTGCACCTCGCGTTATACCGACCCAAGAGAGACTCCTACGAACTTGAATTATTCGACTATCGGAAGAAAGTTACTGATGTGTTGTTCCTAAAGGAACCGCTCGAAGAACCACAAGACGGCATCGTTCTGAGATCCAGGAGTATAATACATGGCCCGAATCAAAGCTCTCTTTGAAGAACAAAACATTCATCAATGAACTAATTTGGGAGATACGCCTTTATCAGTTTTATCCAGGCTGCCCAATCCAAGCTATGGAACTGTAATGGTTGTCTTATAGGATAATTCGTCAAAGTTTTGGCTATTCCGAAGTCATAGGTCCTCGTCTTATTTTTGGCGTTGAATTTTATCCTCAAGAAGTTTACCTTACGTAGGGTAACACTATCAACGCTAGTAACAGATTCCAAAGGTACTAGCAAACTCTTTGAGTATCTGGATATATCCTCATCGAGTTGGGCTTCTGAATAGCCATCTATTCGGGTCACCTTGGCTTGGTCCTCATTAAAGTATTTTTGTTCTCTTTCTTTTGGTGTAACGAATACCCATTCGGGAATGAATATAATTTGCTTGTTCGTGAGTGCCAGAATTCCTTCTTTACTTTTGTTGAAGAAGCCCATGAAGCCAAGTTCATATCCCCAAATCTTTGGCAAAGTTGCTACGATATGTTCGTCTAAATCGATATTAACCCTCATTACTTTGGTTAAGAATTTACCTGTTCTTAAATTATAATATTAGAACTACATACTAGAT
>CAKOFP010000003.1 GCA_933226995.1 Candidatus Nitrosopolaris rasttigaisensis
GTGCTTATCTTGTCCTTAAATCTGCCTCCGCCCTGTCCAAATCTACCATCGCCACCACCTGAACCTCCTAATTGAACAGAAATTTGACTTGCGATGCTGGCAGCTTTTATTTTTTTCTGTGCTTTTTCGCCAACAAATACAATTACACGTATTCCTTCACCTTTTGATATAAACGCCACATAGATCAGAGATGGATCACTTTCAATAGATTTCTCTCCTATAGAAATATGATATTCCTCATCCATTTCATTATCATGTGCATGATAAAACTTGATGCCATCTGAAGATAATTGCTTTGCCTCCTCAGAGACTGTTTTTGCTATTGAGGGAGTAATTTTTCGAAGCATAGTTTTTACCTTCTTTTTTGCTGCCTCAGCCTCATCTATACTCTTTTGAAGAGACTCGACAACCTTTTCCTTACTGGAGCCTAAGGACTGAGCGATCATCGTAAGCTGGTTTTCTTGCTTTTGGATATAGTTCATAGCAGCCTCCCCAGCAACAAACTCTAATCTGACAACTCCATCCTGAATCCTTTCGGATTTAGTAATTTTGATAAGTCCTATTTCACCGGTTGTGCTGACATGCGTTCCGCCACAGGCTTCGATATCCCAATTTTCTATATTTACAATTCTGATATTGCTGGTTGGGACAACACCACCCTGATATATTCTAAAACTGTAGTCCTGCTCTGCATCAACACGGTCATAGATCTTGATCTTAACTGGTAAATTTTGTCTAATTACATTGTTCGCAGTCATTTCAATTCTTTCAACCTCCTCCCTGTTGAGGGAGGAATGGTGAGTAACATCAAGTCTGGCATAATTTTCCTCTTTGAATGCAGAATTCTGCCATACCCACGATCCAAGATTAAACCTAGCCGAGGTATTAAGCACATGTGTTGCAGTATGATGTTTAGTGATTAATTCGCGCCTTCGGTCATTTACTGTTCCATGCACGGTTTTGCCGTCTATGAAATCTAAGGGACCTTGTAGTTTATGAACTACGATATCTGCTTGCTTTATAACTTCAAGTACTTTTACGCCGTCAATCTCTCCCGTGTCTGGTTCTTGTCCACCACCCCGCGGATAGAACGCAGTCTGGTCTAGTATGATAAATTTTTTATCGATCACCTTAAGAATCTTGGCAGTAAATTCACGGATTGACTTGTCTTCGTAATATAATAGCCTAGTCGGCGCAACACCATCTAAGCCGTAGATTGGCTTTTGAGCTTGAGCCGCTGTTTGGCTAGTATGAAGTTCGGCGAGCTTTGTGTAAAAAGTAGGCGGGATACTGTCAATTGCTCCCAAATCGACCAAAAAGTCTGGAGTAACACCGTCAGATTCGTACATTCTTATAAGATCATCCACCATCAGCTTCTTCTCAGTACTTTTTATTGAATTAGCAATCGCTTCCATCCTTTCCCTAGAACCTATAAACCTCCCAGATTCAATCTGAAGAATTGTCCTGACATCTTCTCTGTGTTCCTCAAGTTCTGGATACATGTGCTTGACATAATCAATATGCATATCAGCAATATCTTCGAGTTTCATGCTCCAGCCTAATCTTTCCAAAATCGAAAGTGCCCTTCGTAGAATCACCCTTAGATTATAGCCTCCTCCCACGTTTGATGGGAGTGCACCGTCAGAGATGGCGAACACCAGTGTACGAGTGTGATCTGCGATAGTATAAATTGCCTCGTACGGGGTAGTCATTTTTGTGAGTAGATCATCGGAGATTTTTAGTTCCTTAGCAATGAGTGACTTTAGTGCGTGAATGTCTCCACTCATATAGTCAAGTTTAGTGGAAACTGCTGTAAAATATTTGGATAGAATTTCTGGACTTTCAGAGGTTCCGGAATTGTCAACTAATTTTCGTACCACGGGACCAAAAGAACAATCGTAACTTGTCGGTGTTCCCATTGTTATCCATGAGAGTCGCTCAAGTCCAGCTCCCATATCAATAATCTTATTGCTCATTACTCTATAGTCGTTCTCGTTCCCCTCAAATTCAGTGAAAACAGCATTGCCTAGTTCAAGTCCACTCACAAAATATTCCAGAGAGTAACCAAAGGCACCCGCACCCATCCATACATCTTCTACAAAAGTGATCTCTTCTTTTCTTACCCCCAGGGCGTTTGTAAGCATTCTATAATCAAGCTCAATGCACCTATCTTTCCAATAGCCACCCTGTGCATCTGCATTGCAAACCTGGCCGATCATACAGAAGCTTGTATAATGCCTGCCACTCAAACCCACATTTTCTATATCGTTAAAGCGCAAACACATTTGCGGAACAACAAGTGGATTTGTAGGCAGCTCAAAAATAACCTTGTTCCCGATTACTCTTTGGAAATCGACAATGGATGCTATTGTAAAGTAGAGATCATCACGCCACCTGCAAACTACAGGATATCGTCTGATTATCGAGTGGGCGTTGGATTGAAAGTATTCTTCTATTTCTTTCCAAGCGCTGATGTAGTCAAGTCTTTTATTTGTAGGAGGCTCACCTATAAATCCGTAGTACTGGTGGTCTGGACAAATCTGCTTCTCATTCAGGGACCAAAAAAATTTACCGCAAGTATTGCATCGTTGACGCCTGAAGCCTAATCTGTCAAATAACGAAACCTTGTAATATCTATCTGGGTCTGATGAAAAGATAGCAGTAAGTTCTTTTTTTCCCAATGCTTGCTATCCCTAGTGAAATACACTATTAATGCTTTTATTATTATTAACATTCTCAGTATTGAAAAATCTAAATCTAAATCATTGTTGGGGCTACAAATACCGCCTTGTTTTCCGCACCTTTGAACAATATAAGTTGAAGACACTACACTGCCAATGTTCTTGTAAATCTGTTCAAATTCTTCTTTTTATCTACTACTACACTAACAGCTTGCAATCTCATAGGCAGTACTAGAACATGATTCCACTTGTCAGTATCCTTGTGGTAACTGGTGGTTGGGACAATAATATCGTCGTCATTGTCCTCACTGTGAAAGACTTAAAGCACTTACCTTAGAATAAAGGATAAATTGAAAGTATCAGTCTTGGGCGCTGCCAAAGAGGTCGGCCGTTCAGCGTTCCTTGTAAATGTGAACAGTACAGGCATTTTAATGGATTATGGTGTACTCTTGAAAAGAGAACCAATCTTCCCTATGCATGTCAGGCCGAAAGATGTTGATGCTGTAGTGATTACTCATGCTCATCTTGATCATTCCGGATTTGTCCCATCCCTGTTCTTGTCTGAATCAGCATCAGTGCAAGCACTGGGTACGCCTCCTACATTTGAGCTGTCAAGATTATTAATCGAGGACATGATAAAAATATCAGGGTTCTACCTACCCTTTGAATATATTGACATAATCACAATGATGAAAAATTCCAAGAATTTGCAATACAAGGAAACTTATATGGTAAACGATGTCAAAGTAACTCTGCATGAGTCTGGCCATGTGTTGGGCGGTGCTTCGGTTATTTTAGAACATAATGGTAAACGGATATTCTATACTGGAGATATTAACACAAGAGGCTCAAAATTACTCAGACCTGCCGATTTGGACTTTGGTGAGATTGATTTAATGATCATAGAGAGTACTTATTCTCAGAGTGAGCAGATGCCACGAGATCAGGCTGAAAAAGAGTTACTGGAGTTCGCCTACGATGTACTTGAGAGAGGTGGAACATTGTTTATCCCCGCGTTTTCTGTAGAAAGAGCTCAGGAAATTGCAACCGTTCTAAAATCTAACAATTTTCGACACAAAGTTGTAATGGATGGAATGGCTCTTAAAGCAAATCAAATTATGATGAAACATCCAACCTTCCTCAAGGATCCCGAAATATTCAAGCGAGCAATCAATGAAGCAGAATGGATAAGTGGCTGGAATAGAAGAAGGAGTGTCGTTAAGGAGCCTTGCGTTATCATCTCTCCTGCGGGGATGTTGGTCGGAGGCTCTGCAGTGTTCTATCTGCAAGAAATTGCCAAGAGTGACAAAAATGGTGTTGCAATGGTATCATATCAGGGCGAAGGCACACCTGGTCGAACACTTCTCGATAGGAGAGTGGTAAGTTTTGATGGTAGAGAAAGAAAATGTCTTGCTGAAGTGAAACGGTTCGAATTTTCCGGACATAATAGTAGGAGCGAATTATTCGAAATTCTTGAACATATAAAAGGTAACCCAAAGGTGCTTACCGTCCATGGCGATGGACCCTCATGTACTAAGTTTGCAGAAGAAATCAAAATCAAATATGGATTTGAATCAAGAGCTCCGGATACAGGAGAAGTGATTGAAATATGAGTTGGTACTAGGCCTTAACGGTGTCATTTCATTACTCTGCTTTTTTAACATCGTCTGTCGATATAATGAGGTAACCCTCCATTCCAAACTATGCTCTCCCGAAAGTTTTCTCACTCTTTTGCGAACACTAAAATTATTATTATTCTTTCTATAATAAAGTGGTAATACATTCGAACAGATTCTTCCAACTCAACTTGCTTACCTCATTTACTTGCTGGCGGCAATATACTGCTTTTAATAAGCATATTTTTGGGGATCATATTTATAAATTACCCGATTTTTTTTATCACAATTGATAATCAAAAATACTGATCCGTACAAGATGAAGAAATGTGTATCATGTAAGAATGATATCCCACTAAATAGAAAGTACTTTACATATCCCTTGTCTTTACAGCAGATCTGTCTTTTCTGTGCTGAAAAAGAGATCCCAAAGACAATTGAAATCTTACAGAAGGACTTAAAAAAAATAAAAGACGAAGAAAGTCACACAGTTCAATAAAGTTGACAACTCATTAATTTTGACCATACCTTTTAACCCAGAGATCAGCATTAACAGCGGCCAAATGTTTCTCTGGGAGCAAATAGGTAATTCTTGGTATGGCACATATGGAGATCACATCATCAAATTTTCTACCTCATGGACAAACAAGAGCGGCCGTAGTAGTAATAACAAAAATAGAGGGATCCAATTCTATTCCTATCCTGAGGTCAAGGGATGGGAGACAAAAGTCTTTAGACTCGACGACGACATTGAGAAAATATTATCGACTCTTTCAAATGATGCTCTGGTTTCTAAGACAATAAGAAAATATCCTGGCCTCCGTTTGATGCGACAAGAACCTTATCAATGCATTTTTTCCTTCGTATGTGCCAGTAATACTAACATTTTGATGATCCGTAAAATGCTCAAGAACCTTTCAAAAAAATTTGGTTGTAAAGTAATATTTGACGGAAAAGAATTCTACACGTTTCCTTCTGTCAACAGTCTAAATAAAGCAACCATTAACGAGTTGCATTCATGCGGTGTGGGATATAGAGCCAAGGCAATTAAAGCACTTGCAGACCATATCGTCTCAGGCAATCTCGATATAGATCACTTGGTTCGCATTAGGTATCATGACGCAAAAGATGAACTCTTGAAAGTATATGGCATCGGCAACAAAATTGCTGATTGCATCCTATTATTCTCGCTTGAGAAACTCGATGCCTTCCCTATTGACGTATGGATTTTGAGGGCGCTCTCTCGATACTATAGCTGGCTCTTCAATGAAAATGAAAATCAAAACAAATTCAAAATGACTGAAAGAATAACTATAAATCAATATAAAATCCTTTCAGCGACTATCAGGAATTATTTTGGCAAATATTCTGGATATGCACAGCAATATATCTTCTACTACATGCGTGAAATTGCGGGCAAAAAATGGTAAGAATCATGTTAAAAAAACAGGTCGTCCCTTCGTCCAAGGTAGATTCCCTTTACTATCGTACTATTCTATTAATTTTTTATGTTGATTAAAGCAGGGTAAACTACTGATCTGCGATTACAGAGAAAGGAAAAATAGAACATTGACTAAACAAGAGAGTCCTTGACTTTCAGCTCGACGACCACGGCCGGGGCGCTCTCGACCAGAAAGCGCACCTGGCCGCTCTCGGCGACCTTGGTCCGCGGCGCATTAGCCTTGTCGGCATCCTTCCACA
>CAKOFP010000004.1 GCA_933226995.1 Candidatus Nitrosopolaris rasttigaisensis
CTTACCTGCTGACTGGTTTCAAAATATTCTGCACTTCTTGCGCAGATGGTAAAACACAATTGTGACTTGCCTGTACCATTTTCGCCATAAATGTCTGTAACCATTCCATAGTGGATCCCGCCTCCAAGAAGGTTATCAATTGCTTTACATCCAGTCGGTAAAACATGTGGCATCAGTTTTTCAGTACTGTACTAGTGAAATAAACTGATATGGCTGTTTCGCAAAAACGGGGGAACCTTTTTATTGTAGCGACGGTGCTCTCACTTCCAAAGTGATTAGTTGGATTTGTCGTCTTCACCTTCATCCCAGCAACCAAAACGACCATTATCTACTTTGCAGCGTGCAGTCAATCGAAAGGTTGCCGTGAGATTGAAGAGCGAGATTGAATATCGCGGCAGGATGAGCAACGTTGATTCTTATATGAATCTGATTCTGGTAAATGCTGAAGAGTTTGATGGGGCTGACGTTTTGGCAAACTACGGCAAGGTTGTAATTAGAGGAAATAATGTCCTCTTCATAAAGCTTGAGAAAGAATTCTGACGAGATACAAGTAGATGAGCTTCCTAGATCTCAAGCTATAAAAGCAGATTTGTATGGTACGAAGATCAATTTTCACGTCTGAAAGCGTAACTGAGGGGCATCCGGACAAGTTATGTGATCAGATCTCAGATTCCCTTCTGGATGAATTCCTAAAACAAGATCCTGACTCCAGAGTAGCAGTCGAAGCAATGACTACTACCGGAATTGTATTCGTTGCCGGTGAAGTAACCTCTACTGGGAGATTCGATTTGCAACACACCATCCGGAGGACAATAAAGGAAATTGGATATGATAGACCAGAATACGGATTTGATTCGGAAGCTTGCTCAGTCCTTGTATCGATTCATGAGCAAAGTCCGGATATCTCGATGGGTATCACTCCAGGTTACAATAAGGAGCAGGGGGCAGGAGATCAAGGTTTGATGTTTGGTTATGCTTCAGACGAGACTAGAGAGCTTATGCCTTTGCCTATCTCGATGGCTCATAAATTATCACTGAAACTTTCACAAGTCAGAAAGAACAAGGAATTGGACTGGGTTAGGCCTGATGGGAAATCACAGGTTTCGGTGGTGTATGAAGATTGCAAGCCCGTAAGGATCGATACGGTTGTGATTTCTACTCAGCACTTACCAGATATTCATCTACAACAGTTGAGAGAGGAAATTATTAACAAAGTGGCAAAGCCAGTTTGCGGTAACTGGGTTGATGCCAAAACAAAATACCTTGTTAATCCTACTGGTAGATTCGTAATTGGCGGACCACAAGGCGATACCGGACTGACGGGCAGAAAAGTCATTGCTGACACTTATGGCGGAATGGGCAGGCACGGGGGTGGCGCGTTTTCGGGGAAAGATCCATCTAAGGTAGATAGATCAGCGTGTTATTTAGCGAGATACGTCGCAAAAAATGTTGTTGGGGCAGGCTTGGCCGATAGGTGTGAGGTTCAAATCGCTTACGCAATTGGCGTTGCAGAACCGGTCTCCGTAATGATAGATACATTTGGCACATGTAAGATCGCGGAGGATGAAATCGAAGAGCGGGTAAAAAAAAGCTTTGATATGAGGCCAGCTGGAATTATCAACACGCTTGATCTCAAAAAGCCGATCTATAGAAAAACCGCTGCGTATGGTCATTTTGGTAGAGATGAACCGGGATTTACATGGGAAATTACAGATAAGGTCTCTTTGCTTACTAAGTAGAAAGCTTTGGAGCCGCAGAATTTTTTGTGGTAGTAGCACATGATGATGACGAGTTCAGAACATCTCTCAAGGCGTCATCCAGATTTTTACCTACGGCAAATCTACGGTTAAAGAATCGTACAATATTGAAAACATCCCTTTTTATTAAATACCGAGCGTTGGGATGGTCAGTAGCCACCGCTTGAGGCCAATCAATAATCCACGTATCACCTGAGGTTTGTCCTACCAAAACGTTGTATTCGCTTAGATCCGAATGTATGATTTGATTCTTGTAAGCAATTCCTATGCTAAACAAAATGTTTTGCAATACTGTGCTTGGCTGTTCAAGGTCTTTCACACTTGCAAGTCTAACTCCATTTATCCGGTTCATAGCAATGCAGTGCATTGCGCGGTACAAAGGCAGAGGAAGGCTGATACCAGTATTTTTTAGACGCTGTAGCATGTCTAATTCTTTTTTGGCTGCGCTAATATTGACGAGTAACCAGTGATGTATTTTGTCGTGTTCCTTTAACGCAAATGACCTTTTCTTGGTTGCTTCTCTAAAGCTTATTCTACCGATTCTAAAGAATTTGATGGCCCTTTCCTTTAGTCGATCTGTTATGGCTTCGTACACGTCAGATTCTTTTCCGACACCAATAGGTTTTCCGATCCCACTTATGATATTTTTCTCAGCAAGGATCTTTAATGCGAAAGTATCAAGTCCTGCATTAAGGATGGTAAAACCTCTATTACTTTTGTTAATTAGATTCATTTCTTGTAGTCCCTTCAGCCGATAATCGACTATGTCCTCATGCAATTTTGAGTAGCCCGCTAATTGGTGCCTTGTAAGGGTTTCATGATGTTCGAGTCCAAAAGCAAACACTCTGAGGAGCTTGTAGTCTTCCGGTTGCAAATTCTTGACGACCTTCGCTGCAACTTGTACGGACGACAATATGGAGTAGGTATTGTTTTTGTCAATATGAATCAAACGTAAAATATTCCAATCTTGGGATTCAGGCAGGTCGTAAAATCAAACCTTGGCGTGTGTTGGGCATCAGATAAAATAATAAAAAGAAGGATAGGGTGTAAATAAGCGATTGTCATCGTCCCTCAGCGGATATGTCCCCGGTCTCACTAGAGGTATTGGTTTGGCAACAACGAGAGAATTCGCAGAGAACAACGACGCAGAAGTTGTCATTTGCTCCGGGAGTAAGCAACGAGCAGTACAACCAGCTAAAGAAATAAGCAGCAAGGCATTTGGTGCCAAATTGGATATAACTGATATCTCCGGCGTAGTACAGCTATTAGAGGAAGTAAAGGGGATTCGCTATCAGATCGACACCTTAGGAAACAATGCAAGGTATGATTTTGATAGGGCGGCTTGGAGCAAAATAGGAAGCGAATTAGAGAGCATTAGTGAATTTCTACGTGGAGCAATGAGGACATTTAGAAACATAATCTCTACTACAATAGGAACTAATAGACGCACCACACAAAATGGTACTCGATGTAGAGGTGTCATGACTGCATCGACACCCGCTATTTCTGCGCATACCCAAGGATCCCCTTACACTTTCGCTAAAGCAGCGATAATCGCGATGACCAAGCATAATGCCTGCATACATGGTCGCAATAATACTAAAGCATTCTTTGCTCGTCGAGACATTGCAACGGGATCAGCCTACAATTCAATGTCTACCGACCAGAAAATGAATGTCCTAGAGGATCCTTCGATGAAGAGATGGGATAATCCAGGACAGGCAGCAAAGATACTGGCCGTTCGGAGCAGTAGTTTCTCGTTTGCAATTGACCATGTTATTATGATTTTTTTTGGTGGATGACGAAATGTTATTTGACACAAGTGAAGACCAATCAAGAGAAGAAGAAACGGCAACAGCGGATACACAAGATACGGAGTCACAAAAAGATCTAGACCTAGCAGAAAGGGAGCAGCAGCTGCCTCTGGAAATTCAAGAAAAAAGGAATCGAGGTGCATTGAGGACGGGTTTCACAACTGGAACTTCAGCGACCGCAGCGACTAAGGCAGCTCTTATCTCGCTGCTATCGCAGAAGACCGTGAACGAGGTTTCGGTGTCTTTGCCCAAGGGAAAAACAATGAACATCAGGATCGCATGGACAGACACTACAAGCAAACAATATTCGGCTACCGCAGCAGTCGTCAAAGATGCGGGAGATGATCCTGATGTCACAGACCGAGCAGAGGTTTGCTCAACTGTTTTTCTTACTAACGAGGTTGGAATCATTTCGATTGATGGAGTGAATGGCGTCGGCAGGGTAACAAAACCCGGCCTTGGGATCGAAATCGGTAAGCCCGCGATCAATCCAAGTCCAACAAAAATGATCGAAAGGGCTGTTAGCGAAGTCGCGGCGGAACGATTGAAGGACCACGGTGTGAAGGTCGTTATTTCTGTGCCTAAGGGAGAAGAAATTGCAAAAAAAACTGACAATCCTAGACTTGGGATACTCGGAGGGATTTCAATACTCGGGACGACTGGAATCGTATTTCCATACTCGACAGCTTCTTTTGCAGCTGCAATTCGACAGGCCCTGGATGTAGCTCGAGCAATGGGTGATCAGCGGGTTGTGTTGACAACGGGCGGTCGGAGCGAAGACTTTGCTAAAGATCTGTTCGGGAAAACTCTTCCAGAGCACTGCTTCATTCAAATGGGAGACTTTGCTGGTTACTCTATTAGACA
>CAKOFP010000005.1 GCA_933226995.1 Candidatus Nitrosopolaris rasttigaisensis
GTTCCAAGCTTCCTCCAGAGATGCTTCTTAAAACGTTTAAGGTCTGCCATATTACTTACAAAGCTATTCAGCAATGACGCAATAAAATTGTCTCACGAATACAGGGACCGCATTTACATTAGAAAGGATATCATGTTGAAGCTAACCGAGTACGGTGAGCTTAACCAGACTACCATATTAAGCTACACTGGACTTAACCTTGCGAAGCATAAAGAAATACTAGAAGACATGGAACAAAAAGGAATTATTAAAAGAAGAGAAGAGCCATGGGGTAATAAGAAAATAGTAAAATATAGTGTTACAGAAAAAGGAAAAGACTTTTGCTTAAGAATTTTGGAGCCATACGAGCAAATGTTTCCTAGAAAAGAAAAGTGATTATAGTGAGATGAGTAACATGGTTAGCCAAGTATTTTAAGAGGCGTTAGATCACAGAACTCTATAGAAATGGCTTCTTCAGATGGTAATGACAATGATTCAAATAATTCTATAAAGGATCAAAATAAGACTAGTGTTGTTGAGTTACTAGATGAACTAATATCCCATATGAATACAACAAGAAGTGTGTTTAAGGTAATGATACTATCTTCATTTATTCTTGCGCCCTTGTCTTTAATGTTGGCTGCAGTCTTCGTAATTCATCCTTTTTTTATGAATAGAATCTTGTTTAGAATCCCCGAAGTAGGTGTTTTTCTCCTGATTTTTATTGGAGTTTCAATAATGTTGGCTTCGATGTGGTTGTATATAGGATTAAGTGAACAAAGATTCTTTTCTAACTGGGACAAGAAGTTTAGTAGATACACGTCATTAAAAAATCAGCTTGATAAAGAGCTTGGAGAAAATACAGAGACAGACTAATAATAGAATAGTAGCAGAAATTCCAAACTCCTAGCATATGAACCCAGCTTAAGTTAGTATTCTTATTTCTTACGATATTTACGTGAATTTGTTTTCCTTTCTTTTCCCTGCATATTTGTACATTAGTTGTATAGCAGCGAGTATTCTCAGGATAACATTATATACATTCATCAGATAGTCCCAATTCAAAAGTAAGAAAAAGTAGTTTTAGCTTTTTCTTAAGCACTGCTAATTACTTCCCCCGCGTCAGAAGATCCTTAAACTCTTTCCTATGGTGGTTGAGTGGTATTCCTAGTTTTTGCTATACCGACATTCGGAGGATGATTAGGTTGGTAATATTTTTGGTTCAAGATTTCAAAAATTAATGGATTGTATGAACGATTAACGTAATCTTCTCAAAAACCATCATTTGATGTAAACATTGGCCATCTGAAATCGAAAGGGTAGCCTCAAAAGAAAGTAAACTAAGTGGAAATTCAACATTCATCAGAGACATCAGACCCAACGATAGACATCAAATCCCACTCAAGGCAGTCATATTACCCTGTCAATGGTCTTTGCAGATCGATTTTCTTTGCCCCGTCACTTACAATTTTAGCGCTTTCAAGTCTTTTTTTCATATTCTTATTCTCGCGGGTTTACATACAATTGTAGCCAGAATCATCCAAAGTCTTAAAAATACATCTACGCCAATCAACTATGAATCGAGTTGCCAGAAAATACCAAGGTTATTAAGCAGACGGTGTTCATTCCTGCAAAACCAGTTCAGGTTTATGAGGCCTACATAAATGCAAAAAAACATTCGGACTTTACAGGTGGAAAGGCAACTTGCAATCCAAAAATAGGAGGAGACTTTACAGCATGGGATGGTTACATCTTTGGAAGGAATTTGGAATTGAGAAAAGGAAAGAAAATAATGCAAGAGTGGACAACAACCGAATGGCCTAAAGGTTATCCACCATCAATCTTGGAATTATCATTCATTTCAAAAGAAGAGGGTACTGAATTAATATTAACTCATTCTAAAGTTCCTGCAGAACAAGTAGAATCCTATAGACAAGGATGGATTGACTACTATTGGGAACCCATGAAGGAATATTTCAAAAAGAAATGATGTACTGTGCTAATAGATCTGTTTATTGTCTAAACAGCACATATTGCCAATAACGAGTTGACTAAGGACCCCTGTAAATGCATAAGGTATTCGCCGAAAAAAATGGCTTGTTATTAGACAGCTGACTAATGCACTTGGAATCTTGCAACCACTGGTTGTTTGATGATATCAATCTTTGCCACGATCCCAGTTGTAGCTGCGATTTATGAACAAGGAGGAATTGCTGCCGCGGTTTGTCATGGCCCTGCGGCTCATTTAAATGCAACGCTAGCTAATGACACTTTCAAACCTCTTTAACTCTTCAACCATTTCCATGCTCGAAACAAAGGCTCATACTGTTGTGACGAAGGACCAGCTACACCAAGCTGCACCATCAAGCTAAGGTCATCACGAATCGCTATGTGTTCTACTATCTTGCCATCATCACCTATTCTATGAATGTGTACTGCTTGGTAGGAGATTCTATTTCCAGTTGGAGGAACAACAATAAAGTTACCTGTATGTTTGCCACTTACACTTACTATCGAAACAACCTTATCGACAGCTGCAATTGTCTCTTGCTCCTCGTAATGAAGATCATCAAATGCACTTCGTAGCGCCCTGACTGTGTCTATAAATTCTTCTGGTCCACGAAGCTTTGACCTAACTGGATCCACTTGCGATTCATGATTGAAATACTGCGGACTTATGACTTCATGGATCCTGCCAGTATCTCCTGTATTAATGGCCTCAAGTGCTCGTCTAACTATCTTAATGTTTTCATCTAGTGTATTTGTTCTTACTTTTTCCATTTTCCTGTTTCACACCTCTCCATTAGTACCCCTGCCTAGATTTAGTCGGCTTTGGCTTTTGTTTCAGTACAACCTTCAATCCATTTTCTTCCTTGAAACCGACTAAGAGCCTCGTTGTTTCTGCAGTGTCAATTACGCTGCCAATTTTTAACTCCATCGAATCAATGTCGTACGGTTTGAACCATTCTCCAACCTCATCCACGTCTGTCGAGAATATTTGAAAAAATTCTTCTCCTTTCACCTTCGGCAGATACATGTCCATATTGCTTTTTGGTCTTGGAAAGACCAATTCTATTTTTTTATTTCTTGTCGTCATATCATATTCTAGATAACTTAGATTATAAAATATCTTACTCCCTAAGTAGTTTGGAATACCATCTGTCAATTCAACAAACATATTATATCCTAATGTATTATAACATGGTATGGGAAATGATAATGATGTGGATATTTTACCGCAATCTGAACTAAGGGGCGCAA
>CAKOFP010000006.1 GCA_933226995.1 Candidatus Nitrosopolaris rasttigaisensis
GAACACTCAATATGCCACCCAGGTCTCCCCTTTCCCCAAGGACTTTCCCATACCGGAGGATCAGAATAGAATTTCCATAGAGCAAAATCAAGTGGATCTTCCTTTGATTGATCAATTTCTATTCGAGCTCCTACCTCTAAGTCTTCGATTGATTTTTTCGACAACTTACCATAACCTGAAAATGATCTTACACGAAAATAAACTCCGTTTAGTGAAAGATACGCATAGCCTTTTCTTATCAATGCACTGATAAGATGTATCATTTCTCCTATGTGCTCTGTAGCTCTGGGATATCGATCGGCCTCCAATACGTTTAGGGAATTGAAATCCTTAAAGTAATTCTGTATGTACCTAGACGCGATTTCTTCCGCAGCCGATCCCTCCTGTATTGCACGATTTATTATCTTATCATCAACGTCAGTAAAATTCTGGATAAATTCTACGGGACAATTCTTGGAAAGGAGGTAGCGCCGTAGAATATCGAATATCACAATCGTTCGAGCATGACCTATATGCGAATTATCATAAACTGTCACGCCACAGAGATAAATTCTCGTGGAGGAAGCTCCGTCAGAGTTCAAGTCGTCAAGGCGCCTCGTTAACGTGTTATATACTTTCAATGGGATGAACCCTTGTCTGTGGATTACTATTCAATTCAAGGTTCATTGCGTTGTACTGCATAGACAGGTGCCAACTCTCATATTGATTGAAGCAGATGATATGCTCTTTTAGTACAGGTAAATTTGGGAAATACTAGACATCTACATAAATGTCGTTTCCCTTGATGTCAACATCATAAGTTGTAAGTTTGACTCCTCCGAGATAATCAAGGAGTTCACCTGTCCTAATATTATAGTGCCATGAATGTAGAGGACATTCAACTATCTCTCCATCTACCTTTCCTGGTGCCAAAGAACCATCTTGATGTCTACAAAGAGCCTCCACAGCATAATACTTTCCGTTTGCGTTGAATAGTGCAATTCTAATCCCGTTTACGTTCAGCTCCTTTCCCTTACCTATTATGATCTCATCTTTGACAGCTACCTTGATCCTAGTCATTTCGCATGTTGTATTGTGACTTTTCAGGCTATAAAACGCTTTTTGTTATGAGCACGAGCATTCTTTTTCAGCTCCCCTATTGTATTCTGCTATTACTTTGTTGTTAGACATTGACAAACTCTGCTTGTACACGAAAACAACCGAAATAAGTGGTCTAGAAACGATTGTGGTGATACGATAGAATAAAACCGGAATTACAGATCTAAATCACGGAAATATCTTCCTCACGTCTTGAAATCTTTTTCTTAGTGTTACGATACTGGTGTCGCCTGCTACATCGATTTGTGCTAGGCTAACCTTTTCACGTTCCTTAAGACACGCGGCATCTAATACAGCCACAGCAAGTGCATCAGGGTCCTTGCCATGCGATATCGGATTTTCCTTTACCTTGGAAAGCACCTGAAGGGCTCTGCGGTAAGCCTTTTCGCTTACGTGTCCCCTATTAGCTATCTCGGCCAGATATACGTTCGAATCAATTATCGGCAAATAAAGTTTTAAATTCCGAATGAGTAACCTGTAACATTTACCAGCAGATATAGCGCCTGCATTAGCAGTCTGTGCTATTTCATCAAGTGTTCTTGGCACATTTAATTCTCTGCACGCCGCATAGGCCGAGGCAGCTTTCAATGCGCGTATAGGCCTACCTTTGATAATTCGTTTGTCCAGAGCCTTCCGATAATTATAAGCAGATTTTTCTAAGCGCGTCGTTTAGCGACGGTTTGTCCTTTACCGTGCTTAAAATAGCAAAGGCATTTTTCAGAATTCTATGATAGCTCCTGGTATTGCTCGAAATCTTGTTCCAGGGTTTCATTCTCTGAATCTTAGTCATCTGTTTAGGGCTGATCACACCACCGTTTGCGTCCACATTTGAATAAAGAAGTTGGCGTTCCCGTTCTGCTCTTGCTTTCGACATCGTCTCCTGAATATATTCCCCATTGTCTTAACGATTCCGAATTCTCTTGGAGAACCACGCCATATTTGCTACAGACGGTCTCGTTAGCTTCAGCATCGAAAAGGATCGTATTGCTGTTACATAAACCGCAAATGTCGGGATCGTTTGCGCTAACTTGCACCAGTCCCTCTTGGTTTTTTTTGTGCTCTACGTATTGGTTCGTTAGTCGGTGAAAAGGCAAGATAACTAATCGAGCCCTGAGTAATGTCTGTCAATATTTTTGCCACGGGTGTCAACCATGACCGAAATGTGGTAAGGAACGTGTATACAACTTTGCAATTACGACTTGACTTGAACAGAAATCAACACAAATAGCTACAAATCACCACACTATTTATTACCTTGGCCAGTATAATTTTCTTGTTAGTAGTTTGGGTGGGATCACAAGTTCTGACGCGCGCTCCGATACGATAACTAGATCTTTTAGATTTGGTTTGGATTTATCCAAAGTTTTGGACGACGAGGCAGAACGAATGGGTATCTCCGTTAACGCATTGGTAGGAACTATCTTGAAAAGATATGCAGAATTTACCCGATACCTATCGAAAATAGACATGGTAGTTATAAATAGAGAGTTCATAACCTCCTTGCTCGAATCACATGATGAACAGAGTCTATACACTATTGGGCTAAAACTTGGGGAAACGGTGGCGAGAGACACGATACTGTTCTGGAAAAAGGAGCTTACCGAGCGATCGGTCCTAGAGTATATTGAAAAAATAATTTGCCGATATGGCCATCTAGGTACGTATGATGAGGTCTCTCAAGCTGGCAACCGAATCATAGTGATCAGACACAGGTTAGGAAGAAAAGGGTCCAAATTCTTAGAAGGATATCTGAGCTCCGCCTTAAAAAATATAATCGAGAGAGAAGCAGTATTCGAGGTGACTGACTCTTCTGTAAAATTTGACCTAAAAGTGAATTAGCTGCATTGCAATAGGACCTGGTTAAGGTATCCAAAAGGTTCATAAATTGATGCTTGGATCCAACAAGCGTACATCCATTATGTTTGAAATAGTGCATATGAGTGATGTAGTTAGAATTCCTCCTAGTAGATTAAAAAATTCATTGAAGGATACCGCTATCGGAATTTTAAAAGAAAAATACGAGAGCATGATCAGCCCTGAGCTCGGATACGTCATAATGATCATTGATGCTATTGCCAATTCAGTTGGTAAACTAGTGGCAGGCGACGGTGCTACCTACCATAGGGTAACCTTCAAGGCATTAACGTTCTATCCAAAGTTGCAGGAGGTGGTGGAGGGCGAGGTAGTCGAGATTACTGATTTCGGAGCGTTTGTGAGAATTGGGCCGACTGATGCGTTGTTGCACCTGTCGCAGATTACCGATGATTATCTGAGAAGCGACGTTAAACAAGGTGTCATAGTCGCCAATCAAACAGCCAAGAGTTTAAAAATTGGTTCGCGGATACGCGCAAGGGTTACAGCCATAAGTCTTGGGAAAGGAGCTGCAATGGGAAAAATAGGCATAACCTGCAGACAACCCTTCCTTGGTGCTACTGATTGGATTGAACAGGAGGTGCTTAGAGCAAAGCAGCCACCGGAGGCACCACCTCTGAAGGAAAAGAAAAGCGGAACAGGGGGGAATAAATAATTGGCTAGGGAAGTAGCATGTAAAAAGTGCAAAGCTGTCACAATTGGAAAGGTTTGTCCAGTTTGTAAGTCAACTGATCTAAGCCCAGACTGGTCTGGCATTATCCTGATTTTCGACCCGGCAAGATCCATGGTCGCGGCCACACTCGATATAACAGTACCGCATAAATACGCCCTCAAGGTGGCTTAATCGTTCCAGAAAAGAAAGATGAGGAATTTACGTGCATATCTTGAGGTCAGAGAATCACTACTCAGTTTCTTACAGCAGGACGTGGGCACTGGGGACGTTACTAGCGAAAGCGTTCTCTCGCCAGATCTCTCTGCTTGCGCTCAAATTATCTGTAAATCTGGAAAATCGGCAATAATAGCTGGTCTTGAAGAAGCCGGAATCCTTTTCGAGATTTGTAAGTGCAGGGTTCAGACCTTAGTAACAGATGGATCTCGTGTAGAAAAGGGCCGTATAGTAATGAATATTTCTGGTAGAGCGCTCGCTATACTCCAAGCAGAGAGAACCGCATTAAATCTGATAATGAGAATGAGCGGGATTGCGACGGAAACTCGGAAACTTGTTGAGATCGTTGGAAAAATTAACAGATCCATAAAAATTGCCTGTACTCGGAAGACAGCTCCAGGACTGAGATCCTTCGACAAAAAAGCTGTAGTATTAGGAGGTGGAGTGACCCATAGGATTAAACTTGATGACATGGTCATGATAAAGGATAATCATCTAGTATTGGCCGACTCGATCGAACAATCTATCAGACTGGCGAGAGAAAAAATTAATGGATGTTTATTATTGGAATGTGAAGTAAAAAATTTGGCCGAAATGGTCTCTGCGGTTAGGGCAGGGTCAGATATCGTAATGCTCGATAACTTTTCTCCAAAGAAAGCAGAAGCTGCAATAACTCAGATCAGAAAAATGGGTGTTCGTAAAAAAGTCAAAATAGAGATTTCAGGAAGGATTAATCCCCATAACATAGCTGATTACGCAAAGTTACAACCTGATATTATTTCGCTCGGGTACCTAACCCATTCTCCAAAAGCAATTGATTATAGCCTAGAAATAATGAGCAACAGCGATTGCCATTCATCTTAGTTCACTGTTCACACCTTCCTCCTACTCCTTTGTATACTTCAGTCATGATATTGCTAGCATACGCTCTATGGCAGCTCGTGCTTTCACAGCGGTTTTAGGAGGAACTTTAACTTGATACACGTTATTAAGAAGCGAATTTTGAATTTTTTCCAAATTGATCAATTTCATATATTTGCATATAGCGTCTTTCTTGATAGGTATGAATTGTTTGTGTGGATTTTCCTTCTTCATTCTGTAGAGTATACCCGTTTCAGTTGCAACCACAAACTGCTTTGCAGCTGATGCGGATGCGTGTTTCATCATTCCTTCGGTGGAAAGTATATGAGCAGATTTTTCCAATTCTCCAGTCGCGATATGATACAATGTTGTTGAGGTACAACCACACTCCGGATGCACCAGGAAATCAGCATTGTTGAAATTCTTTAACATCTCGTTAATGTCTTGAGCTTTTATGCCAGCGTGTACATGACATTCACCGGGCCAAATGTACATGTTTTTCCTCTTTGTTATTTTTGCTACGTATGATCCGAGAAACATATCTGGCAGGAATAGTATTTCTCTATTCGAGGGTATGCTGTTCACTACATTAACCGCATTAGAAGATGTACAACAGTAATCTGACAGGGCCTTTACTTCTGCTGTGGTGTTAACGTAACTCACTACTACAGCATCAGGATGCTCGGCTATCCAAGATTTCAATTCACGGGCATTAATACTAGCAGCTAGCGAACAGCCTGCGTCAGGATCAGGAATTAAAACTTGCTTATCTGGACATATGATAGCAGCGGTCTCCGCCATGAAGTGCACGCCACAAAACACGATGGTATCAGCGTCTGACTGGGCGGCTTTTCGTGAGAGCGCTAATGAATCACCTATAACATCCGCTACGTCCTGCACTTCAGGCAGCTGATAGTTATGTGCTAGAATTACTGCGTTTCTTTCCTTCTTCAAGGATAGCACTCGATGTTTGTAGTCTGCTTCAAGCATCATAATCGAACATCTCTCACAGCACATTTAAATGAGTACAATCGAGGAGATCATTGCCCTACGAGTTCATGTCATAGGCAATACTTGCCACTATCGTTGTGTTGAGATGAATGTGCATATGTATATATTAGACGTAGCTTCAATAATGGTCAGCAATGCCAACGCATGGGTCTCTTACGAAGGCAGGTAAGGTAAGGGGGCAGACTCCGAAAATTCAAGGGAAGGTAAGACTAAGCCCTGTCTCAAAGTTACGTAATAAGAATAACTTTATTAAACGCTTTGAGAAAAGGCGACCACCAGGGCAAAAGAGGCCAGAGCGAGGCGGAAGACGTTAGAAAATTAGCAAGCCTGAGGTAATGACCAGGCATTACGATTCTATCGAAGTAAAAAATCAGTGTTTCTGATGAAGGTTTGCCTTATAGGTTGTGGAACTATTGGAAGCGAACTTGCTGTAGCCATAGATTCTGGTAAAGTAGGGAGCGCTACGCTGATAGCGTTATTTGATACCGTCGAAAATGCAGCACTCAAGCTGAAATTACGATTACGTAAGGATAATGTGGCTATATTTTCAAACTTTTCAGAATTGGCTTCTTCTCCTGAATTCAAAGATGCGGACATCGTTATTGAGGCTGCCTCTCAAGCGGCGGCAAAAACCTTTAGTAAACATGTTGTTGAAAATAAGAAGGATCTGCTCATTATGAGCGTTGGGGCATTAGCAGATGAGTTCTTCTTATCCCAACTGGTGGGTGTGGTCTCCACAAATGGAAATCATATCTATGTCCCCTCCGGCGCTATCGCGGGCGTAGATGCGATTAGAAGTGTAAAAGGAATGCTTGATTCAGTGACGCTCACAACAACAAAAAATCCCAGAGCTCTTGCCGGTGCTCCTTTTTTTAATTCCGAGCCTACAAGATTGAATTCCATAAAAGAGAAAACGTTGATTTACCAAGGGACCGCAGCAGACGCAGTCGACAAATTTCCTGCCAATATCAATGTTGCGGCAGTACTCAGCCTTGCAGGAATTGGCGTTCAACGTACGAAAGTCAAAATTATTGCGGATCCTAATATCACCGTAAATCAACATCAAATTGAGGCGACGGGTGCATTCGGAGAGATGTCTATAACCGTGCGAAACGTTCCGAGCCCGAATAATCCAAAGACCAGTTTTCTAGCAATACTTTCAGCAATAGAATGCTTGCGGTCAATATGCGAACCCGGAATTAGAGTTGGAACGTAAACGCATACCGGATCGCGCCTTTGACAGTTTATATGTGGTTCATTATCTGACTTGATTTAAGGTATTAAGAATGAGTTACGGAGGATTCAGAAGAAACGATAACTTTGGTCCAAAACCAGTCGAAACTGGTAAAGACTATGACGTACAGATTACAGAGATCAGTAGGAAAGGTGACGGCATTGCAAGGATACAGGGATTTGTAATCTTTGTGAAGAACGGTAAGGTAGGTCAGAACGCCAAGATTCGAGTTGTGCAGGTCGGAAACAGGTTCGCCACTGCTGAAATTGTGAATGGAGGAGCATCGTCCACATCTTCGTCGCCAGCCTCAACGTCGACAACAGAATCATCTAGCGAGCAAGTCACAAGTTAAACTGCTTTACTACCTCACACGCAGTCTAAGTAGCTTTCGTATTTTTATTATACGGTCACTTTTTTAATCACATACTTCCTATTACTCTTAAGGCCAGCAAATTTTCACTTTTCCTTTTTTCTCTTACGTAACCATTCCATCCTTCGACCACAAGTTTAGCCGGATCGAACATACCCATGAGAAACAAGTTCAAAATATAGACATAGTACCTAAGTTCAGCCAACCATTAAAAAGTTATGCAGGCAAGGCATAATTCTAGGGCTTATAAGTTCTTAGAGAAGACAAGCAATTGATCTCCAAGGAAGCTATGCGGACTCTGCCGCGTTATCATCATTATGATGATTTAACTTTTGGATTCATCTATGTAAAATATTACTTCACTTCTTTTGAGAGATGAAACCGAGAGTAGATGAGTTAAGGAGTCTTTCAATATTTCAGTATCAGGAGGCTCTCCTTCTATATTCCCTGGCAGTACGAGATAGAGTCTAATATCGGAACCCAAAACATCGGCAAGCTCTTGATTCACGGTGGCAGTATATGGCCGTAATGCACCTCTGAAAACCTCTGAGCGAGCTCTGACTGTTCCCGAAATCTTTTTACCCACAGGGGCATCAGGGCCGACGATCACAACCACACCTTTAGAACCTCTGAATTTCACCGGTTCATCCGCTGATCCTTGAGGTGCCATCATATTAACCGCTTCCTTCACGACTAAACCTGGGATATTAATGAAATTGTCAACCAATGAATCCCATTGTGCTCTTGTCAGAGAGGAAAAAGGTAAATCATAATCATAGTCTCCTGTGAAATGTATCAACGCATCTAGACTGCCAAATTTCGATCTAACCGATTCGAAAATCAAACGTACGCTCTTTTCTTCTGAAAGATTGACTGAATGACTGTGGAAACCTCTGAATCGTGTCAAATCTGCGGGATTCTTGGCAAGTATTACAACTTGTTTGACATTGCTAGAAGACAGCGCTGCCGCGATTTTATTTGCACGATCCAGATCCTTTTCCGATGAAGACGTTATTGTAATGACAACAACTTTGTCCTTAATTTTTGGATCAAGTAAATTTGCTCCTAAGATCGACGTTCCAACCAGAGGTTTGACTGGATAAAATACGCGATCGTTGGGAACAACCCTGCCGTTAATTAACTTGCTTATAACATCCTCACACAAATTCATTACCATATTCGCAACATCGTTTTGAGTCAGAAATTCACCGTCGACTATCATCGTGGCAGTATTGAATTGTATCTTTTCAGCGATTTCTTGTACCTTCGCAAGTAACCCAGAGAGTACTGCCTCAATTTTCGCAACACTTGAAAATGAGTCAGTACTATTACTCTTCCGGGATTTCGAGATTTCGTTGGCAGCTTCTCTTATGCCCTCCGAAATAATTAGTTCAGGTTGACCAAGTAGCTGCAGCAAAATAGTTAAAACTCTTTCAATTTCTATAGATGTGAGGCCTTGATAGCCACCAATTCTTAGAAACTCCGCTGCCGCCTTGGGATAGACAGTTTTATAAATTCGATCTGAGTGGACAGGACCAGGATTTGTAGCAATCGACTTTATGCCTTTTTCTACGAGCTCCCAAGCCAGAGCTTCTGCCAACCTATTCTTCGATCCTTGCGCAGAAGTGTATGGAGCTCTAAATCGATACGGTCTTTGCTCATAGCGATTCTCTTCAGTGAAAAATGTGGCAATCGTAATTATCTTGCCACCTCGTTCCATTGACTTAATTCCCTGTAGCGAAGTCCAAAACGTACCCGTAAGATGAATCGCTACACACTCCTTGAATTCCGCATGAGTGGCATTAGTAAATGCCTTCACCGGACCTGACACTCCCGCATTATTTACGATAATATCGACAGTTCCAAATTCTTCTTTAATAACCTTGAACATATTGTTAATCCCAACCTCGTCTGCCACGTCTACTCCAGGGAAAGATCGTACTTTACCAGCCGAACCAGCAGCCTTTATAGTATCTGATAATACTGCAGAGGTAAGATCCAATGGTTCTCTTCTTCGTCCCATAATCACGATGTGTGCGCCGTTTTCTGCAAATTTTTTAGCAATCGCCTGGCCAATTCCTGTACCGCTTCCGGTGATTACAACTATTTTACCGTTAAATTTCAAAGAAGGTCTAAAAGATTCCGCTTTCACGGATTAAGCACTTTCCCATGGCTATTAAAGTTAACCTCTGAGTGAGTATCTAGATCTGATCTGGCTGACGAGCACTAAAATGATCGATTCGTTTCTTTGCGAGGTGCGATGATGTCAAGGTTACGGTATTGTACCGACAACTTAATTAAAAGGGTAGCTGCTCGTACTAACATTGAGCGTTCCAGAAGCAAAATTTAAAATAAACGCTAAGGAAGGTATTGTAGAATTAGAAGGTACTGTTACATTTGTTGACAAGCATTTAGAAAAGTTTGAAGAACTCTTTAATTCTGCAATCAGAGAGGCCATAGGCAGGGGAGTTGAACAAAGCATTTCCAAACAGGAAGAAACCTATAAAAAATCTCTACCTCTCCACGCAGAGACAAAGTTATCGGCAATGCAAACGAACAATACGAGGCATAGCTCCTCAAAACAGTCTCTAACTCTTCCGCCAATTCCTGTAGATCTAAAAGCAAATGAAAACAAGATTGGATTAAGGGAGTTTTATGCACAAAAAAAACCGTCCAATCACTATGAAAAGGCCGCCGTGTTTGCCTATTATTTATCCCATTTTAACAAAAAAACAGAAATCAGGTATGGCGAACTTTTATCCTGTTACGAAGAAGTCGATGAGAAAAAGCCAAGCATAATTGACATTGTCAAAAACTCTATCAGATATAAGGGCTGGCTCGAACCAGGCTATGATAAATTTGCCACTCGTCTCACAATCTCGGGAGAAAACTTTGTAAAGTTTGACCTGCCCCAGCAAACAGCCCATTGGTCGAACAAAACTCCTGCAACTCAGTTGTCCTTAAGTCGATAAACCTACACGCTGCTCTATTTTACTAGGCTCGCCACCATTCAAACCCGACAAAATCAACCTTTCTGTCCTTAGTCCTCGGGATTGCTAGGATAAACTGCTTTTTCACGGTTGTGGCTAACCTTCCAAAAAGCACAATTCCTGTCGCCGTCATATGGTCGGCCGGCTTGAAGACCTGCACTAAATATGGTGCATGGTCAATCCCTGGTCCCTGCTCATAAACGGCAAAGTCACAGCCAAATTTAAGACTTGGAGACACGATATAGCCCCTGTCGCGCAGGTTCTGAAAAACCATGTACTTTATCTCAAAATTTGCATATTCCTTCTTGCATATAGCTAGGATATCTTTGGATGATAACCGTCTGCCACCATTGCTAGATATTTCGAGTTTGCCTATTTGACTCAAGTAACACCCCTCCATCAAATCCAAAATTAGTGGGGAATCAAATTGGATTCCTTTTGGCTTTGGGACTCCTAACGGTTTACCGTAGTATCCGTCTCCAAATAAAGCACGCGAGTGTTCTATATTCCAGACAATTATTCTATTTTCTACCAATATTCCTTTAATAGGATTCATTACATACTCAGTGCCAATATAGTAAGCGAATCGGAGGTCTCTTGGCATTTATCAGACATACCTTCAATCCCTTCGATCGCATCTTTTAAGAGAAGTAAATCCTTAGTAACGGAGATTTCGCTGAGAGCCTTTATGATGACGGCCCTGTACCTTGCATCAACTTTTCGTTCCAATTTTTCAACATCTTGTGCAAGCTCAATCGTACTTCCTGGATTAATACTGAGTGCCCTAGCCATTTCGTTCAATTTAAAGATCGCATCAACTACCATTCCTATTAGCTGCTCTAGATCCTCATCAAACTTTCCTTTCCTTAGAGATGTTAATTTCATATTGGCAAGTCTAAACGATACTCCGCTGATGTAACCTGCGATATCGTCCATAAGATAGGCGGCTCTCAATACGTCCTCCCTGTAAACCATTAGGCTTCCGATTTCTGCAACTTCTCGGGTAATTTTGCGGCGGAGGTTCTCTACTTCTTCTTCGGCAGTCCTCATCCTTTCCAATGATGCCTGTATATCCTTAACGTCTCCCCTGACAAGTGAGGTAGTGAGAGCAGACAATTCCCTTGCCGAATTTAAGATCCTGCTGAATTCATCTTGCAAAACAGCCAATGCCTTCCGCTTGGCCTGTACTTCCAATTCCCCACTATACACTTATTTAGAAACACCTTATCAGGCTATTAATCCTTTTGACAAGGCAAAAATTTTGTGTTGTCTACAAGGATTGGTGAAAAGGATTATCATTGGAAATCAATATCTACATGATAGACATAAGCAAGCAAAAAAATAGTTGGCGAGTTCAGTCCAAAATCATTATTCAGTCAGCTTCATTTAGTCTTGCAAGAGTAGCAGTTCTGTTCATAAATTCTCTCGTTGTTCAAAAATAGTATTTCGAATATCTATTAGGTCTCGAAGAACCGCGCTTGCAGTTGGAATGCCCCCTGCGCCGTGACCAATTATAGTATGTTCACCCGAATGCTCAGACGAAAACGTCACCGCATTTAGGGTTCCGTTCACACAAATTGGATTTACATTTGATAGCTCGGTCGGCATCACATCGAGTTGTTTATTGTCACATGTTGCAATTAATTTTATCGCATTTCCATTTTTATGAGCTCGCCGAACATCTGACAGGCTGACACCGCTGATACCATGTCTGTTTACATCTTTAATAGTGACTTTCATTCCCATTATCCAATTCGCCATGATTACAAGTTTAGCAGCTGCGTCAAAACCGTCAACGTCGAGGAATGGGACTGCCTCGGCATACCCCTTGTATTTTGCATCGTTGAGGGCGTCTTCAAAGGTGAGTCCCTCTTCCATCTTGCTAAGGATATAATTTGTGGTTCCATTGAGAATTCCTTGGAAAGACAATATGCTGTCTCCTTTAAGACATCGCTTTGCAAATTCTAATATTGGCGTACCACCCCCAACGGTCCCACTAAAACGAAGCTTAATGTTATTATAATTCGCAAGCTCCAATAGTGAAGGAAAAGCCAAAGCAAGGGGCCCTTTATTTACCGTAATGACATGTTTTCCTGATTTCATCGCTGCTATGATATTAGAAATAC
>CAKOFP010000007.1 GCA_933226995.1 Candidatus Nitrosopolaris rasttigaisensis
GCCAAACTGTGTTGTTGTCTCTTACAATTTTCTAGTTCTTGAACCCGCTAGAACTCTAACTTTGTTCTGATAGACTCCTATTTCGGCACTATGGAAAACACGGATTCCGTATTTACTGCTTACAGGTTTACGCACAGCTAAGATATATTATTCGTTGTGCTATCTAGAAAAGAAAGTTTCACTGATGCCAACACTTCTGATATAGGCTTGATATGCCCATAGCCATCCATTAGTCTGTTCCATATTCCCTTTATCTTTCCTCTATTCTCCGGGTCGTCTTTCAGCAAAACAATTAGGTCTTCTAATAAAGCAGCTAACTTCGGTTTATCCTCTTCATCTACCTCGTTCCTTACGATTTTTATTTCTGAAGACTCGTTTAATTCAGAACTTCGTTGTGATAATCCTCGAGTAAGGATGTCGATCTTCTTAATGATCTCATCTCGTTCCATAGATGAATTACCGTAAGGAATTATATAAAGTGGAATCATTGCCAAATCATAACGAAGTATTATGAAGGAGCATACGAATCTATAGGAGTGGTTGCTTTTTCCTTTAGTCCTAATCCTATAATTCTACTCGCGTAAGGATTCATGGGCATAACAGGGTCCAGATTCGACTTCCTTCTAAGGAGCAGTCGCAATAATACTTTAGTATTCATTTTATTACATATGCAGTAAAGTAGTACGACCAGTGCTGATAATCATATAGAACCGGGATGCTCTGATCCGGGTTCGTAGTGTAGTAAATAATTAATCTCCAGCAGGTACATATGCATGCAGGAGTATCTATTAAATTAAAGTAGTCTCTCATTCTTGGTGAGAGAAAGGATGAACAATAAACTTGTCTTAATAAACGGTGCACTCGCGATAGCTATAGTCGCAGGGATATTATTGGTGGTTGTCACTGCTAGAATTTCGGGACCGGAATTCGTTTCTGGGAAATTACTTTCTGCAAGGCTCTTGGCTAATGCTAACACCCTGAATAATCTCACAACAGGGAACGTGGTCAAAGTAAAGACTGGCGGGGGAGACAATAATGTGTCATCAACCCAATTTTTCCCACAAACAGTCGAAATTAAAACTGGAGGAACTGTTACTTGGTACAATCCCACTCGCGTACCAGAACCCCATACCGTTACCTTTCAGATGGGTAGTTTATACCCAACACAGTCTTTTCTGCCGGTAGAGGTGTCAAAATCTGCTCAATTAAACCTATTGCCGTCGGCTTCTTCTAACGGCGAACCAATTGTTGTCCCCGGGCAAAACCACACAAGTTTCATAATAGCCGCAAATGCTAGAGCTTACAATCCGGTTGTCATTAATTCAAATGGCAGTATGACTTTCCTTAATTGGGACGCGAAATACACTATGAATGGAAGCGAGAAGTATATTAATTCGGGCTGGTTGTTTCCAAATGGCGAGACCCCGCCAGGCATTCAAGCTGGAAGAACGTTCACGATAACTTTTGAGAAAGCAGGCTTATATGAGTACACTTGCGTTTTTCATCCATGGATGACTGGAAAGGTCATTGTAAAATAAATAATCTAAATTACAATATAATAGTACTATTAGATCCATTGCTTTGATCGCGTGAGTGTGATTTTATAGAAAATTACCCTACGCAGTCAATTATACGGTCTTATTTTTTTAGCGACTTGTTTAGTTTGGTATATTTATTAATCGATAAGATGAGACGAAAGTAATCAGAGCCAAAGCGAATAGAAAAACACCTGTTGATAAATGGGTTGCCACAAGCAAAGCGTCTAATTTTGTATTGACAACAAACATACCCAATACAATCTGAAGTGCGACTATAATACCAGCTGCGATAGCAGTTTTTCTCATAATTCCGGATTTCTTCGTAGCATAACCTGCAGTAGCAAAGATAACGCCTGCAGTAATCGCCGCGACAATTCTATGAATTTCCTCAAAAAGGTACTTTTTTGGTGGAATATTGAACCCGTTAGGACAAAGAGGCCAATCAGGGCATGATAGCCCTTGATGTGAGGCATCGACATAAGTTCCGATGAGCATCACCGTAAAGAGCAAAGCTAATGACGCGAAGGAAAAGCAGACTATCCTCCTTACAATCATGCGATCATCCACCATGGTACGCGCTAATTAGATGATTATTAACCTTACATCTTGCATCGAAAAGTGGCTAACATCGCCGCATACTACAAATGTCTCTTCCAACAAACCAACACACGATACAATGACCGTATATCAAGAGCTATAATATGGAAATGATGATGATTATGGCAAGGGCTTACGGAAGAGGCTTCGAAGCTGAGAAAGTTGAAAAAAGTCAAATATCAGTCATGACTAACTTATCAAAGTAAGAATCCTTAACATATAATTGAAATTGATACAGCAAATAGCAGATAATCCTGCTAGCCCAGAATTGTGACAGCGTGTTAGCTATGCCAATGAAACAAGAGAAAATTTTATTATTATCGATGCTAAAATAGTTGTAACCTATCCAGTTCTTTCTAACATTCGTCGGATATTCCGATCATGCAGAGAAGGTTTACTAGTTTATTTCATTTCTGCTAAGTCACGCCGATGCGGGTGGGCTAGTGTCAGAGCTATTGACCTTCATCAACATATATTCTAGCTTCTGCTGTAACTTTGAATTGATTTTATGGCCGTCTGCTCTTCCTCTAAGAAGTGCCATACTTTTACCCATGAGTATTCCAATTGCCCCGAGTCGTTTTTCAATAATTATAGGCGTATTCTCTTTTAGAATCTTCTCAATAGCTGTGTCCAATTCTTGATCACTTATCGCCGTTATGCCGAGTGCCATTTTGGCTTCTTCGACAGTTTCAGCCTCTTTATTCATCAGTTTTTCGAAAATTGAGATAACAGATTCTTTAGCGATTGTCCCATTATCAAGTCTTTTGAAAACGTCAAAAAGGATTTCATCCGATATTACTGCTGGATCCAATCCGCGTCGTTCCAGATTAATAAGGTCTTCTGTAAGTTTTGATGCAATAAAGGTGGGACGTACCTCTTTAACTGACCCGGCAATTTCCTCAAAAATGCCGAAATAATCAGAATCGAAGATTTGCTCTGCAAGTTTTTTGTTCAGGCTATATTTCTTGGCTAGGGAATTTAAGATGTCGTCCATTGATTTGGGGACAATTTCAGAAAGGGAAGCTATTCTTGAACTGTTGATTGGAATCGTCGGAACATCAGTTTCGGGATACATCCTTGCCGCGCCCGGTCTTGGTCTACTGAATACTGTTTTGCCATCAAATGTAGCAGCGCGTGTTTCTGGAGGAACACCATTCAACGCCATCTTCAATCGCTGAATTATGGCTTCTATTGCAAAATCAACCTTGAGGTTTTGACCACCAACAATCACGAATGCATCCATTTCGGCATCTATACACAATTTATTTTTTATTGCCTGAACTTCTTCGCTGCTGATACCATACCTTGGTAACTCATCAGAATGAAATACACCTCCGAGGCCATAAAATCTGACCAACTCACTAAGTTGCTTTCCTATACGTATATCCGGATATGGTTCAAATCCTATCATACCTCCAAAACCCCTTATCCTGATTGCCTTGAAAATGCTATTATTTTCTTGGAGTGCATTTATTACCACCTTCGAAGGAGACTTCGTTAAAATGTCGGTTACATCTTCAATCCTGTCACCAATTTCTTTTTCAACAACTTTCCTATTTCTTAGTTTTTGGGCAATTGTAATCAAACCATGTTGTCTGAGCATTTCATATTGTATAACTTTTACAAGTTGGTCCAATCGCTGCACACCTTTTACTTCAACCACAGCTCCATTATCTATGGAAATATTAACATCCTGTCTTATGCTTCCTAGCCCTCGTGCCACTCTCTTACTCGCGCGCAATAGCCTGCCGAGGGAAAGTGCAATCCGCATTATTTCCTCAGGCGTGCCCGTGACCGGCTCGAGTGCAATTTCAACTAGTGGAACCCCTAATCTGTCCAGTCCGTACTCCCTAATTGTACCATCGTCTGAAATCAATTTGGCCGCATCCTCTTCAAGACATATACTTTGCACTTTCACTCTTTTTTCATTAACGTCAAGGTATCCACCATTGGCAACTAGAATTGTTCGCTGAAACCCGCCTGTATTCGAGCCATCAATTACGAATTTACGCATAACATGCAACTCATCACCAATATCCGAATGAAGGGCTAGGGAAATTATCAGTGCAGTCTCGAGCGAGCCGCTGTCAACGTCGTGTGGTGGCTCCTCGTCGGCCTCTACTAAGCAACTAGAAGCCGCTGATGCGTAATACTTTATCGTGCGCATCTTTTTGAATTCGAATAGTGCAGCAGGATCATACGAGCCCAATTCGCTCTGGGTTGGTCGCAATTTACGAACGAAGGTCGCGCCATACTTTTCAATCTCTTTAGATCTACAACTACAAAATAGTTTGCAGTTGGTTGCTAACTGCTGGTGAATTTCAATCCCGACCTTAAGATTAATGACTACCGGATCTATCGCCAAAGTTACAAGTCCAAATTTGGATTCGACATCTTTTAAGCTTACCTATCAGATAGGTATAGCCATCGACATTTCATTTGCAATATTTTCCTGCATCAATTTCGTGGTGGATTTAGCGTCTTTACTATTTGCGAGGGCCCACATTGCTTTTACGGTAGCAGTCTCTGCCATCATGTCTGATAACGGAATTACGCCAATATCCAGCAGATCCCTACCAGTCTCGTATACAGTCATTCTCGTCCTTCCCCAGATACACTGCGAAGTCATGAAGACCAGTGCGCCTGATTCTACTGCATTTCGGATTTGTGGAAAGCAATCTTTACTAACGTGGCCAAGGCCTGTTCCTTCAAGGATAATGGCCTTGTAACCTGCTGCCACCGCATGAGATATGAACTCCGGATTAAATCCAGGGTAGTATTTTAGTAGTACAGCTCTACTGTCAAATTCCGGTCCAACTAAAAGGCCATTAGTATTATTAGTACGCTTCTTAAGCTTCAGCCCAGTTTGTTCCAACTGCATTTCAAGAATTTCACCTCTGATTAGAGCTATAGGCACGCCATCTATTGATTCAAAGGCATCACGCCTGCTGGTATGATTCTTTCTCACCCTGGTACCAAGATGACAAGCAATTACGTCATCCGAAGTGGTAGCATGCATGCTAACAAAAACTCCGGTTAATTCAGACCTTACAGCAAATATCGTAGCACCTATAAGATTCAGGGCTGCGTCTGATGAGGGTCTATCAGACGATCGCTGTGCACCTACTAATACAACAGGAATAGGCAAGTTTTGTAAAGCAAAACTAAGCGCGGCTGCAGTATAGTGCATAGTGTCGGTTCCATGGGAAACTATTATCCCTTGATACTTCCCCGATGCGACCTTTTCCTTTATCTTATGAGCAATAATGGTCCAGTCCGCGGGCTTCAGATTTTCGCTGTATTCATTTAACAACACCTCGGGCTCAATTGAGGCATAATTTTCAAGTTCAGGTACAGAAGCATATATCTCGGATGCCGAAAGAGCTGCACTGACACCTCCTGTTCGATAATCTACTTTACTTGCGATCGTGCCACCCGTTCCTAGCAGCGCAATTTTGGGTTGTTCTTTGCTTCTGAAATTCTGGTTGATTGATTGACTGATTTTGAATTCCTTGCTTCCTTGTTTAAACGAATCCACAAAAGCCACATTTTTCGTAGCGGGTGCATCAGGGACATCTCGAGTTGGGTCTGTTAATTTAGTAATCGATCGAACCTTATCTGTTCCAATCCCTACGTTGTAACCGCTTCTTAATTTGATAACAATATGATTTTTGTCCGCTGATTCATAACGCGTCATCAAGATTCCCGTAAATTCATTCTCAGAGGTCTTTATTGTAATAGTGTCGCCTACGGCAACGCGCTGTTTACGAAGCAACTCCGCGCTCTTTTCTTTGTATCCTGTTAAATTGTCCTTATCTCTGACGGACAATCCTATTTCCGTGTGATCTTTTTTCTATATATTAACAAAACTGTGGCAAATAATCACGCAACCTCGCGTTACAGCTGCATAGATTCAAACGAGAGACGGATCTAAGCTCTGTGTTCGGTATCAACGTGAACGTTCGATAATCGCTATGCTTCTTGCCTCTAGAATATCCAGAACGGCCTTCTCAAGATCGTATTTTGTTATTTGTCCGAAATCCCAAGCGTCAATGAATCTCCTGTACTCTTGTTCTAGTATTTTTGCAGTTTCCTGAAATTCTACCATTTTCTCAGGGCTATCGGGTGCTTTATAGCCCTTGGCAATCATAATAGGACACCTTTTGTCACCTTCGAGTGGAATATACCACGCATCTTTTGCAAATTCATAACGTCCTGTGCTCAGAGTGTTATACATACGCATTAGTTCATCGTTTGACAGCTTTTGCAAGTCAATTAGCCATCTTTCCTTCTCCATTTTGAACATAATCTTCTCCTCATCCATTCTCGTTTCGGTACAGCTAGTTCCAAACACCAATTGTACTATACTTATGGACAGACAGCTAAAAATACATTTTCTTCAAATTAAAACCTCCAGCAAACAGCAATTTAACAGGTCCCTTAGCTTGCGTCGAATATTTCAGTACTCAAGTTTGAGAATCTAGTGACTTGATTCGGAATGCTTCATAAAAATCGCTTTGATTCTTTCAATTCCGTGTATATCATCGACAAATTTCGCAGTTTGGGTAGTGACTAGCTCTTTCCAATCTCTCCCGAGGGCCATCCTAGACCTAATTTCTGTACCAGATAGTTCGTTCCGTCTATAAAGACCAGGTTGGATGACTTCAATTCCCCTTTCTTTATACAACAGACGTGTAAAGAAATCATTTGAAAACACCGACTGATATTTAGGAACCATAATGTCAAGCTGGTACGTCCAAAGAGGATGGAAGCTCACATCAGGGACAGGAATCATCAATATTCTTTTGATATCAATTCCCTGTTCTGCATCGAGTGAATCTTTTATCATTTGAATCCGTTCGCCGGCAGTAAATGGATTCCTCATTTCGTGGCTTATCTGTGCGCTACCTATTACAATTACAATCTCTTCAACCTTCTCTAGAGCAAACTTGATAGTTGCTATGTGTCCTAAATGAAATGGTTGAAATCTGCCGACAAATATACCACGCGACATTGTATACTCAATATTATATACTCACACTAGACTCGATAATTTAAAGTAATTTTAATATCTTAGGAAAAGATCATTTGATCTGACGTGTTATATTCACGAAAACAACGATAATAATAATAATAATATCGTCGTTAGTCTGATTATTTTATGTACGAATTGTAGAGCAGAATTTTTATCTTTCTATCTCCACAAGAATGACAGATCTTTGTGCTAACAATCGACGGTGCCTATGGTGAGGGCGGAGGACAAATTCTGCGTAGCGCCGTCTCCTTATCTGCTATAACTGGGAGGTCTATAGAGGTAATCAATATCCGATCGAATCGTCATAATCCTGGACTCAGACCACAGCATATGCACGCAACTAGGGCTGTGGCCGAGATATTCCACGCGAGGGTAGAGAATCTCAAAGTCGGTGCCGATTGGATAAGATTTATTCCAAAACCTGACAATTATGAAGGAGGCGAGTTAAGAATTGATACGGGAACCGCAGGTAGCATTCCGATGATATTACAAACAATTATTCCCGCTGTGGCGTTATCAGGAAAAAGCCTAAGTGTTCAGGTAACTGGTGGTACCGATGTGAAGATGAGCCCTACTGCTGATTATCTGCGCTTTATCATGCACAACGCGTATAAAAATATGGGAATAAATTTCAGCCTAAATATCCTCAAAAGAGGATACTACCCAAAGGGCGGAGGAATAATACAGGCAGAGATTAGTCCGTGTAAAAACATAAGCTCATTTGACCTCTTGAATAGACGAAACGTAGAACCTAAAATTGCAAGTGTATGTTGCCAACTTCCGAAAAGCGTTGCAGAAAGACAGATTTCTTCTGCTCTGCTAAGATTAGAGAGGCGTGGAGTTCCCTGCAATTTTTATTCTTCCTCATTTGAATCTTCACTATCCCCTGGGACTTCGATTTTGGTGTACTCTGAATCAGATTTTGGCCCATATATCGGTGGTGATTCGGTCGGCGCAAGAGACAAATCGGCCGAAAAAGTAGGGGAAGAAGCCGTGCAGAATTTTATTGAAAGCTATGAGGCCAACGTTCCAGTTGATCGATTTCTTGCAGATATGCTCGTAATCCCGCTAAGTCTCACAAAGGGAAAATCGCGATATAGGATAGGAATAGTGACCGAACATCTCAAGACGAATCTGCACGTTGTAAGCCAAATAGTAGGATGCAAATATCAAATTGAACCCGCAGAAAAAAGTCATATTGTTACTATTGAAGGTAGTCGTTTTTCAGAGTAGTATACCTTCTAGTAGTAGCACATAATACAGTATTAATTATTAATTATGTGCATTGCCCCCAAAACTTGATGCTCTGGCTGCTCATACGCGAACAAGAATACGAAAAGCAGTGTGTATCGTGAGTGGTGGACTTGATTCTGTTTGTACCGCGGCTTATTTGAGAGAGGAAGGTTACAGCGTTTATATGCTCACTTTTGCATACGGACAGCGAGCAAGATACGAAATTCAGGCAGCAAAACGTTTCGCAAGGATTTTGAAGATTGAAGATCATAGAATTGTTGATATCGCGTTCATGAAGGAGATTTATGGAAAAACAAACGTCTTAACAGACACAGAACAGGATTTACCCCAACATTTCGATTATAGTATCGTTGTCCCACTGAGAAATGCAGTATTCATCACAATTGCAAGTGCATGGGCCATGAGCATTGGTGCAGAACTCGTGGCATATGGTGCACATACTGGCGATGAACGATATCCAGATTGTCGTGCAAGTTTCATAAAGTCAATAACCAATACGCTGAATCTGGGCGAATCGGACGGCATAAGATCGGGAACGAGACAAAAGATAACTGTGTGGTCTCCGACAGTTAACGGTATAGATAAGTCAGATTTGTTGAGTAAAGGCTATAAACATCTAGGCGATCGGATTTTCGATACATGGAGCTGCTATTCAAACGGGTTAAGGGAAAGAGGTAAAAATCCTATCCAGTGTGGCAGATGCGAATCGTGTATAAATAGGAAGATTGCAATTAGCAACGCAGGTGTAGAGGATAAAACACGTTATGCTAACGAACCCAAATACAATTCAA
>CAKOFP010000008.1 GCA_933226995.1 Candidatus Nitrosopolaris rasttigaisensis
AACAATGCTTGTTTTTGAATTCATCGTTGCCTCTAATACACTATTCCTTTTAGCAGTTACTCACTTATTGGGCCTCCTTAAAGAGAGTTACATTACTTTGGATCTGGTTAGTAGAACAATTGGATTACTGTAATTGGTAGGATCTAACTTCATGTCCCTATTTTCGTAAGTTATCATTGACATATCCAAAAATTGCGGTAAAATCCTTTATCTCCATATTTTCAGATTTTGTACCTTGTAACGGTCTTGCGAAATAGATTATTCCAGAAGATGTAACATTCATAGCTATTTAAACAGATAAAAAAAGTACATTTTTGGTAAGCAATCATTTATCTTAATCCTTTTTCATGTTAGCCCTAAAACAATTATTGATGGTAAGGTGGTGTTTTTGGAGTGGCACGCAATTTAAAATACGTAGCGAAATTGAAAGCGAGAAAGAAGAAAGCAAAATATCCATTATCATTGCTGCGAAATACCAAGAAGTTTCGATAATTTCTGAACCTTCTCTTTAATCTGTGCCAGTTTTTTTACCTATGTCACCCTAGATGGTCATGCGATTGGTCGTGACCTTCCAGATTTTTTATACACCTTAATCTCCCTACATTATCATATTGGTAAAGCTATATGCTGGGGTAATATGGTACTAATTTTTAAGATATCTGCTGTGATACACCTACATAGTGACTATCCTCGATACATTTACTTTTTCATAACTGAGGTTGTACCTGAGGATTAAATTTGCCTATTCGCTCCCATAATTAAGGTTCTCAGTGGTCAGTACCTATTCTAGGAATTGACACAGCATATACCACGCTGACATTTAAGCAGAAGCTTGATAGAGTAGAATACCAGTCTACTGAAAAAGGTTTAGCAGTGCAACCTATTCTGGATATGATGGCTTCGTACTCTATGAGGCATCGTAGTAAGGATGTTTTCAAGGATACAAAGCCCGGAGAATTCTAAGAAGTATTTGGAAGAGAAATGGCTAAGGTTTCTTCCTACGCCTGAAATATCATAGTTCATCTACAATATGCGTCATAGTTCGCATGCTGTCGCTTTTAAAGTAGCTATGTTAACTAATGACAAGCTAATTTAACACCATTATCAACCAACACCAAGCTATGTGCTTGGCTATCAGGCTAATGCGGCAGATAAATCGAGATATTCAGAAATGACAAGAAAGAATTGGAATCGTGAATATATCACATGTGACTAGGTTTCTTCATTCTTAGTCAACAAATAGAGTATCTAACCATATACATTGTGATCAATAAAAAAATATGAACGAAAAAAAGATTCCGCATACCCAAAACGCACTAGTGTCATTTTCTGAGGCAATAGAGAGTGTAGCCGATAAAGTATCAAAATTCGTAGTAAGTGTACGTTCAAAGACTAGAGGAATTGGTTCAGGAGTTGTTTGGACTTCAGATGGCCTCATAGTGACTTGCAGCCATATAGTCAGAAAACTAGACGAACTAGAAGTTAGTTTCAGCAATGGTAACTCCTTTCCAGCCAACGTCATAGGAAATGATCCATATTCTGATATCGCACTCCTGAAAATTCAAGCCAATGGCAAGAATGATAGCATTTCCCTTAATCCGATAGAGATTGGTGATTCTGAAAATCTGAAAGCAGGACAATTTGTTCTCGCTCTTGCTAATCCCTATGGAGAATATCCAAGCATTACGGAAGGAATAATCACAAGCGAAAGAAGCTCACTTGGAGGAGGGCGGTGGGGAGGAATAACGAATAATATAGTTATCACTGATGCACGTCTGAATCCCGGATATTCAGGAGGTCCATTAGTTGACGTAGAAGGAAAGATGATAGGATTAACCGCAGCATATGTTTCGTCTCGTGGTATTGCAATTAGAACAAGTAAAGTAAGAAATATCACCGACCAACTTGCGAAGGATGGATCTATTAAGATAGCATACCTTGGTGTGGTCACAGATGAAATTTCACTTCCCAGAGAGGTAGGAGCTCAACTAGAGCCAAGTCAAGAAGACGGCCTCATGGTTCTTTCGGTGGAAAAAGATACCCCTGCAAAGAAAGCAGGGCTATTACTAGGAGATATTATCATAGGATTCGACGATCAGCCTATAGCGAATATTCATGACCTAAGAAGACAACTCTTAAATCAAGATGTCATAGGAAAATCAGTAAAGCTTGCCATAATAAGAGGTGAGAAAAAGAGTGAGTTCACAATTACTCCTAAAGAATCATCTGGATCCAACTAACTGCAATTAAAGTCATGCGGAAGAGAAGTAATAATATAATATATGATACCAGTTAATGAAGATCTAATTGTTAATGCAGTTCAAAAGGTAAGTAGAAGTGTTGTAAATATTGCGAGTGTAAGAACCGTACATGACCAACTATTCCGTGTATTTCCGGTTGAAGGTGTTGGCTCGGGTGTAATAATCGACGAAAGATGTCACGTACTTACCAATAATCATGTTGTTGACGAAGCCCAGAAACTGAAAATTACACTCACTGATGGAAGCATCTTCGATGGAAAAGTGATAGGAACAGATGAGACGACTGACTTGGCAGTAGTAAAATTAGATTCGACAGAAACACTTCCATTCGCTGCATTGGGAAATTCTGATGATTTGAAGATAGGTCAAATAGTGATTGCCATTGGTAATCCATTTGCTTTAACTGGAGGGCCAACTGTAACGGCTGGGATTGTAAGCTCTCTGAACAGAAAAATTCAATTTGAAAAAGGAGTCTTGGAATTGGTTCAAACTGATGCAGCAATAAATCCAGGTAACTCTGGTGGACCTCTTATCAATACAAAAGGCGAGGTTATAGCAATTAACACAGCAAAAATGCCATATGCACATGGAATTGGATTTGCAGTACCAACCAACATTGCTAAATCAGTAATGACAGAACTAATACAAAATGGAAGAGTAATCAATAGACCATGGATTGGAATCTCATATGTAAAAATAACAAGACAATTAGCTCAATATTATAGATTGCCAGCCACAGAAGGTGTGCTGATAGCACAGGTAGAATCACACAGCCCAGCTGATGATGCAGGATTGAGAAAGGGAGATATAATCGAAGCAGTGGATGGCAAGAGAATAGATGATACCACAGAAATTTCATTAAATGTGAGAAAGAAGACACTAAAGGACAAGCTAACAATGACTATAAACAGATATGGAAGACGCTTTGAAGTTCCAATACAACTTCAGGCGCGACCATAAGTCTTATTATTATTTTTATTCTATTTGGATTCGCAGGTTGCGATTAATTAGCTAAT
>CAKOFP010000009.1 GCA_933226995.1 Candidatus Nitrosopolaris rasttigaisensis
ACAAAGAATAATGTATATTCTATTAAAATTGGTTTCTGTGACTTCCCTTTCTTATAGCTTCAAAGCAAAAGTAGAACAATTCGATTTCCAAATATTGCTGCAAGTCAACTCGCTGAAGTATGCTGAGCAAAAAAATAGGTCTTGTATACTATATTGACATATAGCAACAAAACTCTTCTTACTTTTTACTTTTTACCGCCGAATAGCCCAGATAATGCTTGTCCGATCTTCGCCAACGGGTTCGATGAATTTGAAGAGGTTGATTTTGTTGCATTACCTGCCGCGCCGCCAGCTGCTGTCATGTTACCTGCTTTTGTTGCATTAGCTCCCGTCATGTTACCTGCGGCAAGGACGGAGCCAACAGATGCAGAAGTTGCTATCATCACACCGATAGCTATCGCTAAAGGTAATCCTAAGCTATATTTTGTTTCTCGCATAAGGGAATATGCATAAACCGATCCTTTAATACTTTCAGGTAAAAAATATGAAACTAGAATACGTATTTTTTGTTTTAAGATGAGATAGCCTGAAATACCAAATATTCCATTAACCAATGGATTTCTTGAGTGAAGCTAAGACATCAAACGTCCAGATGTGATACTACCACAGAAACGTGGTGGTCATTGAAATTAGTAAGGATATCTAAACCCCTTCAGATGTATGGGAGACAATACCTAATCTAGAAAATGAGCCACGATACCGGCATGACAAAAAGTCGATAAAAAATATTAGCAAAAACGGAAACAGTATCGAAAGAGAAGTTGGGATAGCATTTAAAAATTTGAAATGTTTAGAGATTGTGACCGAAGATTATAAAGAATCTATTAAGATAAAATTACGAGTGGACCCATCCAGGGAAGAAAAACCATGATGATCCTTACAATGATGAATTTGATTTGGAATGTCAGACACCGGCGTAATGTGGGGATTATTTACCAGAATAGTCAAAAGATAAATTGCAGAAGGAAACTGAGGAAGCTATACGTAGGATTTCAGCAGCAACAGCATAATCTATATTTGCAGATCGAACTACTAGCAGCGCTGATAATATGGAGCTTGCTATCTTAGTCGTGGACATAATATTAACGGCAATTATGTTCGCGATTTTTGGAGTATGGATATATTTATTGACTTATTTAGTAAAATCGTACAAACGTTCTCCGCGACTGGAATGTTTCGATAAACCCCTTATCAGTAAATTTCCCAAGGTAAGCGTAATTCTACCCGCAAGGAATGAAGAAATCTACATTACAAGGTGTCTAGACAGCCTGTTAAATCAGGACTATCCGAACTTTGAAATAATTGCGATAAATGATTCTTCTTCTGATGATACTGGAGACATAATTTTACGCTATTCAAAAAAATATAACAAGCTTGTCGTTGCTGTCGACCCCGGACCTAAGCCAGACGGATGGGTGGGTAAGAGTTGGGCCTGTTATCAAGGTTATAGAAAGGCAACAGGAGAGCTGTTCCTTTTTACAGATGCTGATACACGGCATTCACCTTCTCTTATGTCCCTTGGAGTAGGGCATCTTTTGCAGCAAAATCTTGATGCGATAACTGCTATCCCAAAGCTCCACTGCATGGAGACGTGGACGAAGATTACTCTGCCGATGCTTTCAACATTTCTTCATACAAGATTTTCTGCCTTGAGGGTCAATGATCCCAGGACCAAAATTGGTTATTTTTTTGGCAGTTTTTTCATAATCTCCAGAGTTGCCTATGAACAAGTTGGTACCCACGAGGGTGTAAAACAAGAACTTGTGGAAGACGGCGCCCTGGGCGGAAAAGTCAAGGACGCAAAGTTTAGGCTAAAAATGGTTCGAGGGGAAGAGAACATAACCGCGATCTGGGCCAGGGACCTGAACTCACTCTGGCATGGATTGCGGCGACTAATGATCCCGCTATATAGCCAGCACAAGACCAAGACATCTCTTATGATAATTGCGGTGTTCTTTCTGTTGTTCGAACCCTTCATTATATTGCCATATTCATCTCTTCTTTTATTCTTCGGCGACAACCATCTTATACTATACATTCTGGGGTACGTGAACGTTCTGACGATCTTGCTTATAGTATTGAGTAATGTCATTCATTCTAAGCTTAGCTTGAACCAAAGCCCGATCTATGCATTGGCATCCCCGTTGGCTGGCGCGATCATCTCTTTTGCATTTATCTCTTCGATCATAGATGCAAAAAAGATTGGCGCCGTCACATGGCGTAACAGACAATATACAATCAATGAACATCAACAGCACCCATTAAACTAGTGGCGTTAGAATTCTAATTCTTTATTAGGAATGAATTGAATTAACAAGCAGAAGAATATGTTGTCTACCAAGTCTGATCCTAGCGTATATGAGACCTTAGTGAGGAGTTTGGAAGGGAGACATATTTCAAAAACTGAAGCAATGGAACTTATCATCTGTCACGATCAGGATGCCATCCTCTCGACTGCCAGAAACATCAAGGAGGAGACTAAGGGTGGTCCAATAACTTATTCACGAAAAATATTTATAAACCTGATAAACCTCTGTCGTGATTCATGCTCTTACTGTACTTATAAAAAAGAACCAACTGACAAATCGGTCTCAATGATGAGACCTTCCGAGGTCCTTGAACTTGCGCAAGCCGGGAAAAAATTAAGGTGCACAGAAGCCCTTTTTGTAACCGGAGAAAGGCCGGAGCAGAGGTATGCCCAAGCAACATCCTGGTTACATTCTCTTGGTCATTCTACGACAGTCGAATACATAAGGGAAATGAGTGAGATGATACTACAAAAAACAGGTTTACTTCCACACACCAATGCTGGTAGTCTGACAAAAAAGGAGATGTCGCTTTTGAAACCTACTAATGTTAGCTTGGGCGTTATGCTTGAATCTTCTAGCGAACGACTCGCCGCAAAGGGGATGCCACATGAAATGGCACCAAGCAAAAATCCGAAAGTAAGAATAAAGACTCTAGAAAATGCTGGCGATCTAATGATACCAACTACTACAGGATTACTTATCGGTATAGGCGAAGAACCACAAGACATCATTGATTCTTTGTTTCTAATTAAAGATATCAACCAAAAATATGGTCACATTCAGGAAGTGATAATACAAAATTTCGCACCTAAACCAGGGACACAAATGTCAGGAACCCTGCCACCCGCATCCGACTTTTTCTTAATGGTTGTAGGAGTGGCTAGAATCGTGCTGAGGGGAATGAATATTCAGGTTCCTCCGAACCTAAATCCATACAATTTCGGAAAGTATCTGAATGCGGGCATTAACGATTGGGGTGGCATCTCGCCATTAACTATTGATCATGTTAATCCCGAATTTCCGTGGCCCAGCATATCTTCCGTGAGAGA
>CAKOFP010000010.1 GCA_933226995.1 Candidatus Nitrosopolaris rasttigaisensis
GACGTTGGCGTACCAATAGTATACTGTTACAACTGTTTTGAGAATGAACATATGGAGCAGGGAGAATAATAGAAATGACGGCCAACAACCGTCTTAGATTCAAGAGACTGGTACGAGTAAGTGGCTACGAATGCATGAAATGTCAGAATATACCGTTAATGAATAATATGCTCACGGTTGATCATATAGTACCAAGACATCACGGAGTAGACAGAAACAATTCCAGCAACCTACAATTGTTATGTTATCGTTGTCACAGAATAAAGAATTTTCGTAACATGCAGAATATATAAATTCAGTTAGTGTGATTCATTCAATCATAAGTTGAGTATTACTACTGATACTAAAAAACATGTGAAGAATAAAACTAAGATCACTTTTAACAACAGAGAAGTTGGTTAAGTTATGGTTGAGTTTATAGAATGGCATGTCGACGATATATGTGACGACTGTCTTGAAGAAGACGAATGCACTCAATGCCATAGAGATTTAGTTGACATTAATACTTATGATTTTGTGGATAGATTGATTGCAAATACAAAAGAATTCCCAGACTGGAAAAACGTTGCAGAAATATATTTTACGACTGATTCGACTTGGTTGTATTACGGTGGAAAGGACGTTAATGGTAGTATACTAATTACAAGAATGATCCCGATTCATAGCATAGACAATATACACATAGATTCAACTGAGCCAAAGTTTACCGAAAGCAAAATCAATCATTTGGATACCTCGGAAAAAAAGAGTTTGAAATGACATATATGTCAACAAGACAATTACAGCAAAAAGAACATATGGAGAAGCTACTGTTAGAGTTTGCAACAAAACTCGACATTCACGATAATCATGTAATTGAAAAGGCTGATAATATTTTCAAACAAGCATTTACAAATGGACTTGTAAAAGGGCGATCTGTTTCAACAATGATATGCGCTGCGATATACGCTGCATGCCACTTGTCTAATATACCAATTTCTTTAGGCGACGTTTGTAGCGCATGTAATACTAAACGAAAAGATTTAGCTAGGTGTTACCGAGAGCTTGTTGTAGAGCTTGACTTAAAAATAACTCAAAGTGATTCAGGAGAGTATATAGATAAAGTCATAAATTCATTACGCTCAAACATGACAAATACAAAATTCAACCTAATTCAACAAACTAAAACATCAGCCTTAGTACTTGTAAATAAAGCCAAACATAATAATCTTCTTGATGGTAGAGATCCTATCAGTTCAGCTGCAACCGCTTTATACATAGCATGTATGATGAGTAGCATAGATATTTCACAAGCTGAAATTGCTACGGCTGTAGGAATAGCCCCCGTTACTATTCGTAATCATTATAAGGTTTTCAAGCAGCTTCTTAAGAAATGAGCGGGCGACGCTTGTATGCGCTGGTCATATTATTTGTCATCCAGCAAAGAAATCATTAGCTGCGTCTTCTATTTCATCAAGACTTCTGTCGGGCTCTGAGCTTGAATTATTCTCAAGATATATAGAGAATCGTCTAATTATAACAAGCCTCGCTATTGCTTCTTCATCGCTACTGAACAAGAAATGCTTCTTAATTTCATATCCCATATTTCTCAACTTACCTAGAAAATAATTTGTTTTACTGTTTGGATCGTTCAAAGCAGCAATTGTAGCTTCTGAACAAGTAATTAGATCGGGCTTAGTTGCTCGTATTAGTCGCAGCAGTCTTTCTAAACTTCCAAACTCATACGGCTTATAGTCTGGTCCCATTCTAGGAATATAGATTTCATTCTGTAAATCTCCCAGGTAATCAAAATCTACATCAATAACTGTGTCGTTATTTACTAAAGTTGCAAATGAAACAATATCTTTTGGTGGGCTTAAGGCAAGACTGATATCTAGTTGCTTTAGCCAATATGATTCCGCTTTAACTTCTCCTTCCATACAAACTCTTGGTGTCACAATCTTTATCTCTGTATTAGGAAACCACTTTCTAGCCAACATATGTATCGCTGAATCGGTTAACGCAAAGTGCAAACCTTTATCGTATCCGTTATAACCACGAACAGCATTCCAAACTGTTTCCAGTGCTCCAACAATATCTACGTTTAAATGCGAATCAAACGACAGAATATTCGCAGGTTCATAATCTTCTTTCATAATGGCGTCTATAACGCTGGAATGGAACGAGCTTAACAACACCCTTTTCAAATCAGATATCCCCATTTTGATACGAAATATTCAATGATTTTTCCATTTCCACAATACATGAATCACATAAAAATACAAGTGTGCTATCCTGCGTTACAGGATTAACCATAACCAGGTTGCCACAATCGCATAATATTGCCTCTTCGTTGTGAGTTATAGCGCTCTCAGTCATATCAATAACTTTGCTCCCCCTCTTTTCTATTGCCCCATTCTTCTGATCCTGATGTTATTTTCTAACTCTGCTTGCTGGGCAGGTACTAAATACTTGGAATTATTGATCATTTGCACGGTGCTCGAACTTGGACGGCGCATTTGTCTGACCGATAGATGCAACGTGGTCTTCGTGGCTGGTAACCGATGAAGACAGTTTGCAATTAATCTTCGACTGCTTACATACAAACCAGTGTTTACATTTGTTGCAATAGTGAATATGGTCGAAATCATAGTCCCAAGTTGACTTTGGATTTAGTAGTCTAAACTCTTAGCACCTCTTTGACTATTGTATCTCACATAGCACCTCATATCCTAATCAGAAAGCTAGCCCTTATAATGAATTGGTGAAGAAATATCGGCATTCTAGCATCACTTAATACACGTAACGTGGTATTTGCTGATCTGACATACCTTGACTCTCTCAATAAGTTTATTGTATTATGCTCTTCCAAAGCTTTGTTGGGGTTGTCAGAAAGAAAGGTCGTTTCTACTGAGCCGATTGAACTGGATTTCCTAAGTCGTTCAGGTTTTCCCTTCCTTCGAGAATCTAAAAGATAGACAGTTGCATTTCACTACAGAGCATGGAGCATGGCATCCATAAAGTGCCGAAGACCTCCAATGGTAGCTTTGTTTGTGACCGCACACAAACAGAATCTTTGTTATTGCCCATTGTCATTCATGTAAGCGAAATTGGATATGTTGCAGCTATTCGCATGTTCATATGACTAATTTACTGAAGGTGTGTACTCGTTCCTTAAGATAGACTACTAAATACGTATAGTGAAACCCCCCATAGGCGAACTACTGTAATGGATTAATGGAATGTCCGATAACAGTCTTTCCTTTTGACAGAAGGCAACATGCACAGTTTTCCTGGAAACAGCTCTTTGCTTCTTCATGTTTACAAATCGAACATATACATGGTTGTGTGGTAACAGTAGTGATCTTCTTCTGTTGCTTTGATTTCGCATCGACATACATCCATAGTGCAACTAGCGGTACTCCAATAATGAAAAAGACAATAATAGTTCGTATCGGAATTCTCAGTACGAATAACGAAATCCCAAAGCACAAAGTACCTATACCGAGCATTGAAAGCCAGCGTGTTGTGGTTTCCATTTTATCACCTGTTGTGTATATAC
>CAKOFP010000011.1 GCA_933226995.1 Candidatus Nitrosopolaris rasttigaisensis
CATACCTTACGGGTACAGCCTGACCTAAAGGCAATTTTTGAGCGAGATGCTCAGTCCATGACAATTGTTACACCGTAAAAGGAGCAAAAGGCACGTGGATTGTGGACCGCTGTAAAAATTTAAAAACCAATACGTTGGTAGGCTAACTACAAAGAATATATATGAAATTGATTAATGTACTCTATTAGATTGCTCTTGCCGCACAGATTGACCGCTATCCCGATATTGCTCGTGGCATCTTTGATCGTATCTTCTATTGCCTCATACATTTTTGCTGTTGTTATTCAACAGGCATCGGCGTCATCAAGACATCATAATCATCTTCCCCCTATGACTAACAGCAATAATGATAATTTTTTTTCAATATCTCCTTCTATAAATGTCTGTTGTGCTTGGGATAATAAATTTGCAGCAGGACAGTTAACATACATTATAATCGGTGGTGATGCTTCATCTAAACGAGCAGTTGTTGAAGCATTGAATGAATGGACTTCAAGCGTCAATGGACTACAATTTACAGAAGTTTCAGACAAAAACAGTGCCGACATAACATTGAATTTTCAGAATGGAGGAAGCGGCGGCGCTGGTCACAAACAGGTCAATGGTCTAGGTTCTGTCAGGGGTAGTGGGCGCACCGACATAGTGGGAGAAACAATACTCCATGGTAGTAATGGACTCATAAATAGTGCCCAAATTACTATAGCCACAGCTGCTTTTGGGTCTTCTTTTGGGACATCTCTGGTAAAACAAATTGCAATGCATGAGATTGGTCATGCTCTTGGAATTGGTCATGCTAATTTCAAAGGAGATATTATGGCCCCAGCGGTTAACTATGAAAAAGTGGCAATATCTAGTTGTGACGTTAATGCTGTATCGTCGGCTAATCAATGGAAGCTTGCGAATTCGGGCACAGCTCCACAACCACCTCATCTGGACCATGTAAACTGTAGATGATATTATTGTCGCGTATTGGGGGAGATGATCAATTGGGGCACTTTATCGTCTGTATTATTTGTATTTGAGACTTGATAAATTTTGTCAAGAATTGTTATTGTTCTACCAGCTGTAACTCTAATTCTCGCCGTCTTTTTGCCAGGCACGATACTACTTGTTTCAGCATAGGCAACGGTCTATGCAGTACCAAATTCAAAGGCTATTTCACAAAATTTTATCACTAACACCAACAGCAGCAGCCTTGGTAGCAATGGTGGTGGTCGCGGATTTACCACCAGAATAGCAATTATAAATTTTGATGATGGATACAAGAGTCAATTCACAAACGCAAAACCACTACTAGATAAATATGGCTTTAAGGCAAGTTTCTTTATAGTCTGCAATTTCGTAGGAAAATCAGCGAAGCAAATGAATTCAACTTCTATCGTTAACTTCGCTGGAAAAGGAGTTGAACAAATGAATTGGACGGATGTACTTGCTTTACACAAACAAGGGGAGATGATAGGAGCTCATACCATGAATCACCTACGAAATATGACGATTATGTCCGATAGTGAGTTGAATTACGAAATTGGTGGCTCGAAGCAATGTCTCGTTAACCACAGCATTCCCACAACGACCTTTGCGTACCCATTTGAGAACGGTAAAGATAACGCAACCATAGTCAAAAAAGTCTAGATCGGGAAACTATCCGCTGATGTTTCTCTCTTGCGATCATTTTTCTAAAAAGTACAGTCGGCAGACTGACTGTAAGACATTTTTACCTGGTGGTAAGATTTCTTACGCAAACAGATATTCTATTGTAGGTTGAAGCCACGATTATGTTAGAATAGCCTATTTTTATAATGATAAACAAATGCTTAATAGATTCATTCAGGTCGTTGGTGGCCAAGACAAATACAACAGACCAGGGCAACCGCTAGAGGTAATTCCAATAATAGTATATCACCGGATCGATAATAGTGGAGCTCAATATAGTATTACGGTATCTCTCTTTTCTGAAGAAATGAAATATTTACATGACAATGGTTTTAAGGTGATCAATATGGCTGCTCTGGTATATAATAATGTCACAAACCCATTCCATTTAAAAAATTCCTAGCGTCAGCATTTTTGGATGCTCAGCTGTGGGTCTTTAGGAATACTCAGCCGGAGGCATTTGAATAAAGAAAAAGTACTGATACCATCTCTGTACTCTCAAGTTTTTTAAAAGTATGGCATATCTTACTTGAAGGAGAAACCTTATCGCACCAATTACTAGATTCCGTTTGCCAATGGTCCATTCTATGAAGTCTTCTTACGAGAACTGTAGCTTAAGGCTCGGTGCATGATATATCAATTTTCTCTGGTAAAAAATAAAAAAATAATTTTGGTTGGTCTTTTCTATTACCAACATCTTTCAGTTTTCGCGTTTAGTTGTTGTAGTTCTTGTGGTAGTAATGATGGTGGTGATAGTAATGATGGTGGTGGTGGTGATAGTAATGATGGTGGTGGTGGTGATAGTAATGATGGTAGGACTGCTCTGACGAAGCAAATGCGTAGTTTCCAACTATGGGTCCTGTGGCAAACAGTAAGACTGCTGCCGCAATGGCCACTATACTGAAGGTGATGTTTGTCTTTGAATGCATTAGTGTCCACCTTACTCCATTAAATAAATGGGTTAGGTAACTACCTGAATTAACAAGACTTGTTAAAACCGATATCTGAAGGATTTCCCTATTACTGTAGCTAAAGATATTGCTGAACATTTCAATGTAGAATTCCGCTGCATATCAAATGTTATCTTATCTATATCCTAATTTTCTCTTAACGTTTACAATACAAATAGGAGGGATTATGCTTGTCGTACGTAGCAACTGGAATAGGAAGTAGCAAATGTGCGGCTAAATTGAAGGACATTCGATAAATCTCTCCGAATGTTCCGAAATAAAATTCGAATTTACTGCCCTTTATATTAACCTTATTAGTAGAAATTTAATATCTAATAATCACCATAACACAGTCTGTTGTTGCGGTAGGGTTAATGTTCCTACGCACCAAGATAGAGCAGTGATTTGATCGATTCATCGATTGGATAATTGTTCTTTTTATCCTTTATCTTGTTATCTGAAATGAACCAATCATTCTCTGTATGATTGGTAAGTATTTGGCATACTCTTGCATCGCTGCTTCATACCTTACAATATATACTTTGTCTCCTTTCATTACTCCAATTTCCATGGTCTTGAGAATAGTGTTGCCGTCTGTTGACGAGTATACCGTTCTATACGCCGGCAAGCCTGCAATAACAACATTATTAG
>CAKOFP010000012.1 GCA_933226995.1 Candidatus Nitrosopolaris rasttigaisensis
TCCAGAATATGCGATTAATAAAGTCCTACTTTACCATAGGCCTTGTTCTGGTTGCTTCATTGTTTATAGTACAAAATATAGTCATCGTGATCTTCTGGTCTAAATTATACATCGCAGGACCTTCGATAAAGAATATAGTTGATGCTGCGGCACCATATCTGTTCTCCATTAATACTGCACAATCTGCAGGTCTTGCGGTGCTGCTTTGGATCACAAGAAGATAATATTCTAATTTATTAATTTAACATTCAAAAGTGAAGTAAACGACGATAACAAACATCACAAAGTCAAGCAATTATTAGATCCTAAATTGAAAGACACAAATCTCATGACAGATTTGGTCCGTTGTCTGCTTTCTTATGAGCCGTCAGATTTCCTACCTTTCCTCTTCCTTACCGCTTACAGCCGTATGCGTTGATTTTGTGGTTGTTGGGGGTTCTGGACTATGATTCTTTTTCTTGAATGTAAACCATTCTTTCCTATCGCCGTAATCATCCTTTGCTAGACCTTCTCCTAAACCTGATAAAATTCCTGCGGGAAGAGGTTGTGATTTTTTGAAAAGATTGGATAAGCCTAGCAAAGATCCAATCTCACCATGGTGTACTCGCCTGTTAAAAATGTAGGCTTTGCCTGGTTTTTGTTGCGAGTTCCAATAGGACGTCAGTAATTTTGCAATTGAAAGACCTGTTTGAAAAGCTTCATTATTCTTCTCAGTGGGATTATTGTCTTCTTTTGCTGCTGTTTTCTTAGCCGAGTTTCTAATTTTAAACAACCTGGATCTTCAACAAACATGATAAGGCAAAATTAGATAATAAGTGTTTGTTAGCTTAACCAGCACAGTTAGGCTTAACCATGTATGCATCAATGAGGTGATGTTTCATTTGGGGTGTTTGCAGATCCGATATTTATTCGAGACGACGCATTCTCAAGATTCGAGTTCGCATGCATCGGATCATAGTTTATTTATGTGCAACAATTTGTTATTATGTGTTTAGAGATAAGACAGTTCTAATTAGTAAAGAATAGTGAATAATATTGCACCAGCTGGGTTGATCTGACTCGTGAGGTGAAAATCAAGTGGAAAAAAGATTGACATCGTTATGACCCTTTGCTGCACACAAAGACAAAACAGAATTCTGTGCACACTCTCATTCACTGACACGACAAAAAATGAATGGACTAGTGATTGGTCTTTGATAATAGTCATAAAGTCATCCGTCGTTGTCCAGATCCATGCTTGACAGAAAAACGGCCTGCAGGTAAGGCTAAGACGACGGTGGAGAAATACTATCCGTGAGAGTGGGTGGAGGTGCCAAATTTAATATAATATCCTATATGTACATGCTATAGTATGACAGAAGAAGCAAATGAAAGGCTGAGTCAATTCCTGAATGATGGACGAAATTGGGAGAGGAAGGCTACTAATATACCCGGTGCATTTCTGTTCAGACTCCCCACTTCGAAAGGAAGACCTGCATCTTTAGCGATCGAGATTAATCCAGTTGATAAGTTCGGTTCTATCACTAAGAAGAGAGGAGTAGTGATAAGGTCTAGTTTGGAATTGGATGAAATTAGCCGTCTTTTGAGCCATCCGAAAGTAAGTGAATTATCAAAAAAAATAGATGCAGTAAATCCTAAAAAAGAGGCTACTACTCCTGCCGGAAACGCTGGTCCTGATATTTTTGAGATATGAGTCCGAAAGTAATTTTTTGAACTTGAAATATATTCGCATATAGCAGGACAAATCGGAGCATAAATCTCTCCTCTCTTCCAATCTCTGCTATGCAATGTGACTTACCGCAAGAGTCCACGAATGCCAAACCTGGATGTGGGGAACCTAAGAACCTATCCGTACATTATTCCTTCCCTTACTGATTTTGGACTCTGTCCTTGTTCTTGTTGCTCTTGTTGTTGCTGCTCGACATACGATTGAATTATCTTTTCCATTCTCATTTTTAGACTTGCTCCTTGTTCTCTAAGTTCATGCGTATCTATTTTCAAGCTTTCGTTATCTGTGATTCTACTAAGGGATTCTATTAGAGTGGCTGCTCCGTCTGGATCCGGTATTCCTCTTGCTGCATATATGAGTATGGCCTTAGAAGCAATACCGTTTGATAGACAGGAGGATAAAATTCCGCCAGACGTTCCTCCTACAAAAGCCGTAGTTGGATATAAAGTGCTACTATTATCTGCCATCTTTCCTTCTTCTTTCTTTGTTACATCGATGCTGTTGTCATGAATAAGATTTGCTTCGTCTGCTTCTCCACCATCGCTTGACAAAATTATGGGCATTCTTTTTGAATCAGGTAATCCTTCTACGGCTATGCCATCCAACACTATAACTTCCTTGACCTTATTACGTAGAGCCCAATCCATAACTGTGTCTAAAACTGAATACATACCCTGAATCATTATGGGTGATTCACACACAAGCACACAAATGTCGCCTTTTTCATTTGAATACAGGCGAAATGGGTGCCTAAGCTTTCCTTCAGCATAAATGACACCAGGTACTATAAACTCAGATTCCACACAAGCTATTTGATTCATATGAAGTTTGTCGATAATGTAACTAGTACTTAACGATCCAACCAACCCTGCCCCTGGAAATCCTGCAATGAGGATGGGAGAATGTAGTTTTTTCTTTCCTTGCACAACTTTGGTCAAGTGTTTAATCCTAGTTTTGCCTCCTGTAGCACCATTATCTATGTCAGTATGAGCAGCAATTGCCTTTTCTCTTTTTTTAATCGTTCGTGAAGAACCAGATTTATTTCGCTTTGGCAATACGGAAAACTACTGTCGTAAACCAGATAAAGTTTGTCCTGACCACTTGAACTAGCAAATCCTGCAGATACCAGAATTTCGAGTGCAGCGCTTGTATTTCATCCAATATTTCATATTTGAATATGCCTTTGATATCGCAAGCAAGGATCCCGTAGGAGGTGGCTGTCACATAACGAGTTAGTAAATCCTTTTCAGCTTAAGACCTCTTCTTGCGTTTGTGATATTCAACGCCAGTTCCTCATTTCAAATTCCATGTTGCCAGAGTCTTAACTGCAATTGCTCTAAATTCGTCGTCCGCGTTGCCCGACAGAAAGTACGTTTCAAATCTGTCGAGTAGAGGTTCTAATATCTTCTCTTTGTTGTGTGCAGTAGCAAAGACTCATGCAATAAGGTCCATAAATATTGTAGAAGACCGTAAGACCTATCACACAA
>CAKOFP010000013.1 GCA_933226995.1 Candidatus Nitrosopolaris rasttigaisensis
ATAGATGAGGATCAGTTACCTAATTGTCAATTTTTAGTATGCGATAGTTATACTCATTACATTGCTCACATTTACAGAAATGTACCATAAGTAAAAAACTAAGAAGTAAAGGTGTTTTATCTCCTACTAATGTTGGTAAATACAATAATCTTACTGTACTTAAATGTACCTAAAAATGGTTTCTGAAACACAAAAAAGGGGATATTTTGTCTTTGCTGACTGGATGTGTCTATAATTGGAAATACCATCATATTTTACAATTGTAAACACCTAAGCTTATACAACTGTTCTTCTAGCTATAATACAAGATAACAATAGATGGCGAAAGATCCTGTTTGTGGTATGTTTGTAGAAGAAAAGCCTGATGCAATACGGTATAATAAAGATGGAAGAGAATATTACTTTTGCAGTAAGCAGTGCTTAGATGAATTTATTCAGCCTGAAAAGGAACTTAAAAAGCTCAAGAAATATGTCGCTATAAGCATAGCACTAACAATACCCATAGTAATTTTTAGCTTACCTCACATGTTTCCTGCACAGTTTAGTGGTGGTCTGTTTCCCATGGCAGTTATGCATTATGGGAATTATATAATGCTAGCATTAGCTACTCCTTTACAATTCTGGATAGGGTGGCGCTTCTATAGGGGATTATGGGATGGAATTAAGGCTAAAGCATCTAATATGGACACACTTATTGCGATTGGAACATCAGCTGCTTATTTGTATAGTGCAATAGTTACAATAGTTCCAGGATATTTTCCATTTAAATCAGTTTATTTTGAATCTGCAGCAATTATTATCACCTTAATATTAATTGGAAGATTGCTTGAAACAAGGACTAAAGAAAAAGCTTCTGATGCTGTAAGGAAACTACTTGATCTTCAACCAAGAATGACAAAGGTCATAAGGGAAGGGGGTGAAGAGGTAGAAATCCCAGTAGAGCAGGTCCAGGAAGGTGAAGTTATGATCATAAGACCTGGAGAAAGAATACCAACAGATGGCATCGTGATAGAAGGCTCATCGTCTATAGACGAATCAGCTATAACTGGGGAAAGCATACCTGTAGATAAGGAAAAGGGAGATGAGGTTATAGGCGCAACCATTAACAAGAGTGGATTACTAAAAGTCAAAGCTACAAAAGTTGGACAAGATACTGTACTTTCACAGATAATAACGCTAGTTGAAGAGGCAAGAACGGGAAAGGCACAGATGCAAAGGTTAGTAGACCAAGTTGCAAAATATTTTGTGCCTGCGGTTTTAGCAATAGCAACAGGCGTAGGCCTCGGATGGTACTTTGTAGGGGATATAGGACTCACATTTTCACTTTTAGCATTTGTATCAATAGTAATAATTGCGTGTCCTTGTGCTCTAGGTATTGCAACGCCTGCTGCTCTCATGATGGGAACTGGAAGAGGAGCTGAAAATGGAATCTTGTTTAAGGGCGGAGAATATTTGGAAATAGCAAAGAAAGTACAAACAATAGTATTTGATAAAACTGGAACTTTGACAAAAGGTAAACCGTCTGTGACTGACATATTGGATTTGTCGGGAATAGGTGAAAATGAATTGCTTAGGCTTGCTGCAATTGCAGAATCTGGCTCAGAACATCCTTTAGGTCAAGCAGTTGTTAATAGTGCTAAAGAGAAAGGAATTCCGGTAATCTCTAATCCAACCTCATTTGCAGCAGTATCAGGTCATGGTCTTAGAGCAACATATGCAGATCATACAATTCTTATCGGAAATAGAAAACTAATGGATGATAATAATATTCCGGTTACCGAAACTTTAGACACAACCCTCAAACAGCTTGAATTTCAAGGCAAAACAGGTACTCTTGTTGCAATCGACAATAAACTTGCAGGAATAATTGCTCTTGCAGATACTACAAAAGAGAATGCAAAGGATGCGATTGATATACTTACCAATTCAATGGGAATAGAAGTAGCAATGTTGACAGGTGATAATGAAAGAACAGCTAACGCAGTTGCATCTAAACTCGGAATTAGTAGGGTTATTGCTCAAGTATTACCGCAACAAAAACAACAGGTAATCTCAAAGCTAAGAGATGAAGAAAAAAAGGTCGTGGCAATGGTGGGAGATGGCATAAATGATGCTCCAGCATTAGCAGAAGCTGATCTAGGAATTGCAATAGGTTCTGGAACAGATGTTGCCAAGGAGACCGGAGGAATTATCCTGATAAAAGATGATCTAATGGACGTTCCTATAGCACTTGATTTAGGAAAAAAGACAGTATCTAAGATAAAGCAAAATCTTTTCTGGGCTTTCGTATACAATGCGGGTTTAATACCGGTGGCAGCAGGGGCGTTAGTGCCATTGTTTGGTTTGAATATGTTTGGATGGCTTCCTATGCTTGCTGGTTTAGCAATGGCAATGAGCTCTGTAACGGTAGTAGGCAATTCGATATTACTTGGAAGATACAAACCCAAATTCAAAGTTAGTAAAGGAAGAAGAATGGAATTGGAGAAGCAGAAAATTTTCTCTAATTATGATCTTAAACAAACCGCTATTACCAGTCACTCCCAAAAATAACAACAACATGATCAACTGTAAGAAGAGTAGGCCTTGTATGTCTATCGAGAGTATATGTTGGTGGTCATATTCAATTGGATGTAATAGGTAGAATTCTTTTGGGAGTTGGAGTATCTCTTATTTTTATAGGTATACATAAGCTTATAGAATCGTTAAAGGTATCAATGATAAAGAGGATAATAAAAGGGTAGATGTGGGATTTCCATGTCAGGTCATTTCAGCAGTGGTATTGTCAAGAGATAGATAAACTTGTGTGTTAAGGATATTAGCACTTTAGGATCACCTTAAGATTTCCAGCATTTCCTGTAAGTCACGTCCGTACTAAAAAGAAAAAACGAAGCTATGGGCCATTATAAGCAGCAAGAGTATACACCGATGAGATTAAGGCCAGTTGGACAGGATTCTACTACGGTCTTCTTGCTTATTGCGTCATCGTAATAGGTTGTTCTTGTACCTTCTCAAGTTCAGGTTCTTCTTCTAAGTCTTCCTCTTCTGCAATCTTGTGCTTGAATCGCCACTTATCTTTGATTTCATAGGCTATGAAGTCACACATGCACTATCATCACTTTCATAACTTAAATCAGTTACCTTACCTTAGGATGTCTATAGATACTGAATGGGTACGACCGAC
>CAKOFP010000014.1 GCA_933226995.1 Candidatus Nitrosopolaris rasttigaisensis
GGATAAAACGGAGTATCATCTCTAATAATCGATACCCATATTCGGAATGGGATCTTTGGGCTACGTGTCCAGAACATCGGTGCCTTTCTTGTAATCTTGGTTAGGAAGATCTTCCTACTGTTTACTTTCAGCGTGACGGAAATAGACATCCTGAATACGTTATCATGCTTATCGTACGCTGTCTCCCACATCTTCGGATTAAAAACTTCTCGGATATTTCCGTCAATCTTAAAACTCAAATCCAGAGTGATCGGTTCACCTTTTTTCGTTTTATTTTCATGGTGAGTTTTGTTCAGGATGACATTTTTAATGCTACTCTGTCTGTCTCTCAAAATTATGCCTTCATGGTATCATTTATATCCTCAATAAGTAGTTGTCTGACTGATGCTTGCAGAAATTGTCGATATGAAAGATCGTGAGATCGAATTAAACCTCCAGGACGAAGACATTTCCGTGATGTACATCGTGCAGCATGAACTTCTTAAAGAGAAGAATGTTGAATTTGCTGGTGTAGTTCTGAAGCATCCCCTAATCAAGGATTACCTCATTAGAGTGGTAACCAAGAAGAAGGTGTCGATGGAAGCGTTTCAAGATGCCTGCCTGTCTGCTTCTGAGAACATTAAATTGCTTAATAGCGTAATAAAGGATGCCTTAAAGAAATATTCAGCTTAGGTGTAACCTCGTGAAGTTTTGTCCTAAATGTGAAAGACGCATGAAACCGAAAATTGAAGAAGGCATCCTCTCGTGTCCAAAATGTGGTCTTATTGTGGAGAGAGAAGAAGAAATAACGCAAGTAAAAGGGAACTTGATTCGGAATGCAGATAGCTCCTCCCAAAGCTCTCTCAAAATCCTGGAGGCCGAGAAGGGATTGGATGCATTGCCAGCAACAACGATTGATTGTCCAAGATGTGGAAATGATATAGCATTTTGGTGGATGCTTCAGACAAGATCTGCTGACGAACCCACCACTCAATTTTATCGCTGTACAAAATGCAGCCATACTTGGAGAAATTATGGTTAATTGTATCCTGTCATTTTTGTGCTTGTAACTTTTTGCCCTCTCAAGCGTTCGTCGTCCACAGGGCAGGCTCGCTCATGACTTGATTGCCTGTTTTTAGCACAGCAATGTTTAAAATCCGAAAGTGAGAGCCACAAGATAGAATTGGTTTGGTATTCGTAGCTAAGACAAGATCGCCAGACGAATGGAAGGTTATTGTATCTGCTATCTCTACTTTAGTTGACGAAGCAACTTTTGAAGCTACAGTGGAGGGAATTTCATTCAGGGGGATGGACCCGTCTCACGTGGCCCTTATAGATATTCATTGGCCTAATTCCACCTTCGAGGGATACGAATGTGATGATTCAGTAAAGTTTGGTGTAAGGGTCGACGAACTATCAAAATTGATCAAGCGAGCTGATAAGAGGGACGCAATAGAGGTAAGTATGGGGGAAGACAGCATGTTGCATATTAAAATGTATAATGGGTATAGAAGAGAATATAAAATAAGGCTCATCGAGAGTTCTGCGAGTTCGACTCCATTACCAAAGTTAAATTTCAATTCCAAGCTGGTGTTAAATGCGGTTGCATTTGATAAAGTTCTATCGGACGTGCAGGTGGTGTCTGAGTACATTTCGATAGAATCGGAATCCAAGCGCGTAGAATTCTCAGGTAAGGGAGATTCAGGTGAAGCGGACATAATTTTGGAATCCGAAAGCGCGGGTTTAGAAGAGCTTGAGGTGAAAGAAAATAGCAAAGCTACATACAGCCTCGACTATTTGACGAAAATCACAAAAGCCGTAAGTGGAGCAGGAGGATCAATTGCGGCGGAATATTCAACTAAAATGCCACTGAGGTTGGAATTTAGAATGGCTACCGTAGGGAGAATTCACTTCTATCTTGCTCCAAGAGTGCAAGATTAAATTTGACCGCAATCGTTGCAAAGCTAAGCTATCTCTGCATGCCAATCCCTGATGCTTTATCCAGAGAACGGACCAGGCCATACCAGTTAGGTGGTCACCAACATTTCTGGGGTTGTCCACGAAACTCTGCCGAAGGCGTCATGAGAATAATAACTATGAAACAATAAAAAGATAGATACCGGTACTTCAGTATACAATTTTTCGTCCAGTTTTGTCCCTGTAAAAAATGCCGAATTCATTCATTTTAGATAACTGCTTTTCACAGAATACAGTACCATCTTTACAAACGAGTTTATCTTCAATACAACAACTTGCACAAATCCCTATTCCACATTTCATATGTCGTTCAAGACTGGCTTGAATAGGTAGGGAATACGCAGAAGCAATATCTAAAACTTTTTTCATCATTAATTCCGGACCACATGTATACACAGTATCGAACGTTTCCTGTTTAAGAACTTGAGTCATAGCATCAGTCGCATTTCCTTTAATTCCATAATCACCGTTTTCTGTACTGACTATTATTTTGTGTTTAGTATCACTCAGAACAGCATCGGCTGTATTTTCAAAAAATACTTCTCTTTTTGAACTTGCCCCAATTATCAGTGTGCAACAAATTCTCGTTTCGTTCAGTTTTGCGGCTAGTCTAATTAAAGGTACAAGTCCTGTTCCTCCACCAACCAATAGTACCGTTCTTGCACTTGGGGCAATCTTGAAATTGTTGCCATAAGGCCCACGAATCCCAAGCATCTCACCAATTCGTTTATTGAACAGCGCTGTCGACCCAATTCCTTTTCTGCGTATTGTGATCGCGGCGCTATGTTCCTTGTCGGCAACCATAACGCTCATCGGTAGCTCTTCGACCCCCGGAATCCAGACCATTAGGAATTGGCCGGGTTCAGCCTTGGAAGAGACTTTATCCTTAAAGAGGATTGTCTTGACACTAGCTGTTTCATTTTGCACCCGTTCAATAAACACGCTTCTTAAAATGTTAATATTTATGGGCAAGTCCTACTAACTCCGTGAGGTTCTTCATTCCCTTCCTATCTAAGTATCTTTTAAGACCCAGACAGATTCTCTGGAATGCCCCAAATCCTTCGTAACCAATCACACTACCAAGCTGTATTGCTGATGCCCCTGCGAGCATGAACTCGACAGCATCTTCCCAGCTGAAAATTCCACCACAACCAATTACCGGTAATGCGACATTTTTAGAAATTTCATAAACACATCTAATGGCAACGGGTTTCACTGATTTGCCTGACAGGCCGCCAATTTTATTACTCAGCACCGGGATTCCACTTTCAATGTTGATAGTCATGGCACGAATTGTATTGATTGCTGTAATCGCATTAGCCCCTGCATCATTTGCAGCCCTTGCAATATCAAGTAGGTCTACATTTCCAAGGCCAACTTTAACGACAACCGGCTTGAGTGTATGAGATTTTACAGTCTTTACAACCTTGGTCACCATATCTGGATCATCTCCTACCTCCATGCCCATTTTGGCTACATGAGGACATGAGAGATTAATTTCGTATCCAAGAATGTTTAGGTCATCAAATTTATTTATCATTGGCGGAAAATCGTCATGAGATGAACCAACCAAACTGACTATTATCGGAACATATGGGTTGGACGCGATTTCCCTCGAAAATACATCTGCTCCCGGGTTGGCAAGACCCACAGCATTCAGATAACTACCACCTTCCAAACATACTACAGTAGGATTTCTATAACCCTCTATGGGCTTGGAGCTAATTGATTTGCTCACTATCGCCCCAACATCTGCGTTGTAAAGCCTGTTGAAAATAGCTTGAGAAATACCTAAAAAACCAGAAGCAAGCATAGTGGGATTACGCAGCTCCATACCTGCGATGTTTATGGAAAGCGTTCTATCATGTTCTCTCTGTCTCTTTCCTCTCAATCGTTTATACATCTCGAGCATATCAGTTGCACCACTAGTTCATCGTCAGTACTCACTAGTTACAATGAAATCTCTTAGTTAGCATGTACAAGAAAAAGCTTCCGCATAATACACAAGTACTAGGACAATGGGTCAATAACCTTACTATGTCCCGAGCACAAGTTGGAACAATAGGCCTCCTCTAGAATTATAAAAATCCCGCGCATACTAATTTTGAGCTAATTTGGGACGACCCATAAGTGTCAGGTACACTACTTTTATCGACCTACGCAGACAAGGCCAAATTATTACTAGCGATCAAGCTTAGCGATGTCTTATTGCGGAATAGGCACAGGCATATTGATCTTGGGCGAATCGGAAGAAGGATAGATTATTATTAAATACTTTGACAGGCTGTATTAGCTATCGCATGATTTATTTCACAGCCATTCCTGGAGTCGTCGCGACAGGTGCCACATGAATCCTAATGTATAATACAAGTGAACCACAGTTAGACGAAGGCTTCGTTCGAAACATTAAAGACGGACTAGGAACCAGGGATCAGAAGCGAGTTAATCCAAAGTATCTTTATGATAGTGCGGGATCGCAGCTCTTTGAGGCAATTTGTCGTCAACCAGAGTATTACCCTTGGCGAACGGAGGCAGCGATATTAAGACAATATTCTACAGAAATGGTCTGGATGCATGGCAAGAAAAAAATAAGTGTTATCGAACTTGGAAGCGGCAGTTCGAGTAAAACGAGAATCCTTTTGCAGAAGGTTCTCTTGCGACAGCCGAGTTTATATTATTTTCCTGTGGACGTTTCCCAGGCGATGCTGCGTGAAACAATATATAACCTTTCTGCCGACTTTTCTGGTCTTCGAACGATAGGAATTTCCTCAGATTATATTGATGGCATTGATAAAGCAAATAGTTTGATTGCCGCCGATCGTCAAATCCCTGACAAAAAATTGATAATTTTCCTAGGATCTAGCATCGGGAATTTTGAACCAAAGGAATCTGTAGCTTTCCTCAGAAATGTAAGAAGTAAAATGGAGAAGAATGATGATCTCTTACTTGGTATCGATCTTCAAAAGAACAAAAACGTTCTGGAGGCAGCTTATAATGACAAGGAGGGTATAACAGCGAGATTTAACTTAAATCTATTGACTCGAATAAATAGAGAATTAGGAGGAGAGTTTAATCTCGATTGCTTCGTTCACCAAGCTTTCTACAATTCTTTTTACAAAAGGGTCGAAATGCATCTAGTATCGACTAAAGATCAGCAGGTATATGTTGGCAGATTAGGTCAGACCTTTAGCTTTGATAAAAATGAGACTATCCACACTGAAAATTCTTACAAGTATTCTGCAGAGGAAATAAAACAAATGGCTGAGGAC
>CAKOFP010000015.1 GCA_933226995.1 Candidatus Nitrosopolaris rasttigaisensis
CAATATTGCATTCCACGATAGCCACCATATTAAGAAACATCAGTAAGGAACCAGCGAACCAGGCAAAACATCGTTAGCGGCAGTTAATTAGAAGTAAGAATCAGCAATCTATTATTTAATGGCATACGTGTATGTGCTCGTCAAAGGAAAAAATATGGTGTAGCCCAGTCAATGCAATCTAACATTGAACAGAGAATTATGTCCTGGCCGAATTCATTAAGGCCATCATTTCACGAACCACCAAATATCCTGAGGCTAGCTATATGCCAAATACCAACTGGAATTGGTATGAACAGGAAACTATGCCGCAGCGTGAATTAATTAATATATTCATCTAGGTGTTATGTGATATTATGGAACATCTTGAACCAACTCAATTCGATAAATTATTCGCCGTAGGCGGAAAGGATCTAGTAATGTTTTACGCAGACTGGTGTCCTTTTTGTCAAAGATTCAAACCCCTTTTTGAATCTGCTTCTACAAAATCCAAATCTTCTTCTACTGGTTACAAAATGTATGGAGCAAAGGTGAATGATGATGATAATCCACTGTGGGATAGATTCTCAATAAATGCTGTTCCTACTATTATTGCCTTTGACAAAGGTAACATCATAGCAAGAAGAGATGCTAAGATGAGCGCGGGTCTAAACGAATCAGACCTTGATTCTATACTAAAAGAAGTAGGAACATAGCCACTGTAGACCTTAACTCAGTTGCAGGTAGGTGGCAAGATTACTTGGCAGAAAGAGGCCTGCATAACAGGCGTTTTTGATAAAGTATCGTTAGTACCATAAAAGGAGCTCGTTAGGAATGTCGCCATAGATTGGCCTTACAGAACATTTATGACTTGCTCTGCCAATTTCGTTCTAGATTCGGTAGGGATTGGTATCGCGACCCAGATCAGCATAATTGTGAATACATTTCTTATAATGAATTAAGCTATCATGAATTAAGTCGTCTTCTACAGGAGGGCCTGCGAAACACTATTTGATTGGGGTATGTAATAAAAGAAGAAGAACAAGACCTTGTCTGACCTCGTCATGCGTTGTTATTACATCCCGTACGCCAATTTGAGAGTAGTAATCGCTTCCTTGGTGTTGTTATTTTTTATTGATCTAATAGCACGTTCTATAAATAATTTTGATGTTTGATTCCCGGCAATTGCTGTTATCTGCTGATCTGCTAAGGTTAAACGGGTAATCGCCTCCTCTATGTTGTTATTTTTTAGTGCTCGAATAACATCTTCTACAAGACCCTTGGTGAGATCATTGTACACATCGTTATCTTGTAATATAAAATTCTTCTCAGGTTTTGTAGGGGGTATAGTAGCTGCTGGTATATTGACCGTTTCAAACGCCTTCTTGATCTCATCACGGATTATCTTGTTGACTTCTTCTATCGTTTCATTGGGAGATATTTTGTCTTGGACTGCATTTTGGACCATAATCGTAATGTCTTTTATTTCTTAATCTATCCCTCAGCTTGTTACATTTGTCTGAATTAAGAGATATAATCAACAATTTATGATTTGAATAATCAAGGTGAGGCAAAGGTTCGCCATCAGAAGGTCGAGCCTCATTGTATACGATTATCGTGAAAATTCACGATACCAGTGGCATGTCCTTTTTGTCCCAATGAAAACAGGGCAAAGTCAGAGCTGCCGACTGTCACAAGCAATATCACTATGGGCCCTAGTTCCAGCTTCATAACAAAATGACCTGGAGAAGATTTGATATGTTTTATTTCTTTTCGATGTGAAGACAAAAGTAGGGTTAGCAATACTTATTGAAAGTCAAGAATTACCCTCCACAACGTTATAGAGTAATCTGTTAACAGCAGGTGCCTGGCTAAGTATTGTCTTTCGTAAATGCATTACTGGAATGAGTGAGGTTAATATCCTGTGATTGAATATAGGAAATAAATTTTTCAGACTGATAACTAATAAAACGTATCGGATATGATATCCCTCCAAGATCACGCCGGAAGATTTTGGTGCTTTTCTGCTACATGAAAATGGCAAAAACCTTCTTTCGGGAGGAAGATCTTGGATGAAGTCTTCACTCATTCCTAAAAATTAGAACAAATTCTTCTTTCATTTTACCCATTGTAGAGTGGTATTTACCGCGGCTAATTTCTTTTAAATGAGTAAAACCGATCTGAATTGCATTTTGTTTTATAAATTCGTTCAAGTTCCAGGTTTTGCCACCGTAAATAGGATTACCAATGGTGATACAGCAATATTTCTTCTTCCGTAATACTCTTTTCATTTCTAATAATGACATCTCCATATCACGAAAGAATCGTTGGGGGGTATCGTGACGACTCCGTCTACCACCTATTAATGATTTTTCTAAATCGTATTGGCTATATCCAAGCCACCAGAGGGACAATTTTTGATATTCTGCGTACGGCACAGCTGCCATGTACGGAGGATGGGTGCAAATGAAATCTATTGATTCATCGTTAATGAATTCGAGTTTCCTGCTATCGTGTTTAAATATTGTTACTTCAGAATCGGTCGCTACTGTACTGAAATCAGCAACGCTCCGAAGCATGCTCGCAACCGCAAGTGAAAACTTCTCAAATATCCTATTTTTAGGGGGAGCATTTTTGTTTATCATTAGATTTCCAAATCCACTTGTTGTGTTGGAAACACTTCGCAAGAGTGAGGAGAATGCTACAAGTAGAAAATC
>CAKOFP010000016.1 GCA_933226995.1 Candidatus Nitrosopolaris rasttigaisensis
GGCTGATCGTGTGACTAGAGTTTGGCCAGTGTTGAGCTTGTTACAATTGAAGATCGTAAGAATTCTTTATTAAATAGACATGAGATGAGCGTAATCTTCAAGAATGCCGCTGGAAGGATCAAGAGAACTGAGGCTACTGACATAATTGCGAAACAGAATAATGTCGAAAAGAAGGCGGTGATTCCGATTTCCATGGTATGCGGAAAAGGCAAGACTGATGTCCGCGCTGTTTTTTACATTTATACAGACGAAAAAGAAGCGATAAAACATCTCCCACGATATAGATTATTAAGGAATTTGCCGAAGGAAGAAAGAAAAAAAATTATTGCTGATGAGAAAGCTGCGAAGCTAAAGGCCAAACAAGCAAGTGCTACCCAGTCGAAGACGCGTGGGCAAAGCGGGGGTAGGAGATAGCACGGCTGACAAGAAAAAACCTCTGAAAGGGGAGGTAGCAGTTTACAAGTTTTACGTGATAGACGGTGATAAGGTAACGAGGAATAAGCGCGACTGCCCTAGGTGCGGGAAAGGCGTGTTTATGGCGGAACATCGTGACAGGTACAGCTGTGGCAAGTGTGGGTTCACTGAGTTTACAGAACACTCAAAAAGGGCAACAAAAAAACGCTGAGTATCCTTGGTCGTGCCTATCCTACCAAGCCTTTGAATTCGTTTTTTGAAGTGCTTTGATTTGAAACCCTGATCACGGTTTCTATTTTCCCTCTCAGTTAGAACAACTGTCTAACGTTCTTACAATCTGCGTCTAAGATGAAATCGTTGCTCTTGAAGCCGTTTCATATGCAGCTATTTTTTCTTTTACTACATCATCAACTTCAAGTGAAACCATTGATTCAAATGGTATTTTTATGATATACAATCGATACGCACGTTTGTTACCGGAAGTCCTTTGTCTATCCATTCCTTAACTGCTATTTTTTCCAAGCGTGGATCTCGGAATCCATCATTAAACTTGTTCGAGATATGCCGAATTAATGTAGGGTCAGAGCTAAAAACTACTTGGGCATTCATCAATCGGTCATCGTCTGAGTATTTTTCTTCAAATAACGTAGTGGAGACCTCGTCGGACACGAGATTCATCTTGATAACCCTTCTTACTAGTTCCAGGTAGTGTAAGAATTCGTGCGCTAGAACTGCATGGACTGTTCCGAGAAGTCCGTAAGCAACTAAAGGAGCTGTAATTTGTATCACTACCTTTAGTCTGTTATTGAACCCTATTGTTGGAATGGTCCTCGCGAAGAAAATACCGACCTGGTCGTATTCTACGGAAGAGGAGACGAGTACTAGTTCTGGTAGAACATAATAATAGGGATATTTTAAACCAGATGCGTGTTCAATCCGGTTAATGCCATCCATAACGATATGAAATCGCTCTTCTATACGCTGATATATTTTGTCCGGGATTCGAGCTGAGCCGCGGGCATCCTCTAGCATTCTTAAAGGATCTAAAACCATCTAACTATGTTCAGAACATAACTTCTCTCAAAAAAATGTTACTGCATATTTACATCCAATATATCGAAGAATATACTTTCGCATCTATCCCCCACAACCTCGGAAACATTTGGCGACGTGTTTTGTAGACCGCTAACAAATTTCTTTATCGCAAATCCGCCATCCGCCAACAGAGTAATTTCAAAGCGATTATCTTTTATCTTTCGAGCTTCGACGGAATAGATTTTTTTTGTAATTATTTTATCTTTGTTTTGAAATTGTACCGTTGCGTTATTTAATAGATTCAGGTCTTCGAGATTATTTTCAGTTATCGTATTTGCACTTTCCGCAAGGATTTTTGTTTTGGTGAGGAATCGGATTGACGATTGAGGAACGCATTTTGGTTTTGCCTCTATAACCGCATAGATCTCTGGAGTATCAATATTCAGATTATTTCTTAACAACCTAACTTTTGGATCGGATAGACGCACGAAAAAAGGCCTACCCCCGCCTGAGACAAGACTATTCTGATCTTCGCTGCCAACCCATGAAAATCTCGGAGCGTTGCTCTTCGTGAGACACATAAGTTGCTGCGCAATAATACCTTCAACACTCCGGTCACTAGAGAGGCCTGAATTGTTACAAGAGCCGCATCCTCTGCCTGCGCAGTGGCTACACTTAGTTTGCTTCTGAGGCAGGCCCCTCTGTTTTTTAATATAGTGGCCCGCAAGAGTCAACGTACGTGCCTTTGTGGCCACGTTGACTTCCATCCCGTTTCCTACTGCTACGCTTATCGAGACGTCTGGTGAGAGATAGTCGACTTTTTTCTTTGTAATAATTTCGAACTTACGTCTGAGTTCCTTTAACAGCTGGTTTTTAATGCTTTCTTTTCCTCTGATTTTAAGCCGAGCTCTAATTTGGTCTTCCCTTTCATAAATGTCGGTTGGAAGAATGGTTCCTATTAGGAAACTGTCGAATTCATAAACCTCTTTTACTGCCTCCTCGATGCGTCCAATTACAAAGTCTAATCTGCTCATTAGTCCGTGGCAGATATAACATCTATCGAAACCGTCATCAGACAATCTGCCTCTGCCAACTGTAAGGTGACGACTAATACAATAGCTGCAGAGGTTGTAACGCTTTCTTAATTCTAGTTTAAGGAACCGACGTGGGTAAGCATTAACCAATACCGAATCTCCTTAGCATACCCTGCATTTGTCTACCTTTTGCTTGTTTCATCATGGTCCTAGAATTGTTATATTGTTTTATCAGCTCCTTGACGTCATGTTCAGTCATACCGGAACCCCTCGCTACGCGCTTCCTCCGCGAATCGTTCATTATATCAGGGCTGTGTTTTTCGATCTTTGTCATGGACTGAATAATAAATCTCCATTTTTCCATTTTTTCTTGCAACGCGTCAAGCTGGTCATCTTTCACCATTCCTGACAATCCCGGCAAATTGTCGATTACATTCTTAAAGCCCATTTTTCCCACGTTTTCCATCTGTGCGTAAAAGTCTTCGATCGTCATTTTGCCACCTAGAAGTCGTTTAGCCTGTCCTTCGTCCGCTTGCAACTCTAGGCTTTTTGCCATTTCGAGTAGGGCTTTGATGTCTCCCATCCCCAGTATTCTTCCCACGAACTGAGTTGGTGAGAACTGTTCCAAGTCATCGATGCGTTCTCCAGTTCCTATAAACATCACTCGAGCACCAGTTGCGGCCGACGCCGCGATAACGCCTCCCCCCTTTGCAGTACCGTCTAGCTTGGATATGACTATGCCACCCACAGGTGCCGCATCGTGGAATGCTTTTGCCTGATTATATGCCTGCTGTCCGATTGTCCCATCGACTACAAGTAGCACAACATCTGGTTCGGAGACCTCGTACATGGTTTTCATTTCCCCCAATAGCCCTCTTTCTTCCTTGTGCCTGCCGGCCGTGTCTATGATTATTACATCAAGAACCTGCTTCCTGAAATGCTCTAGTCCGTTTTTTACAATATTGACGGCATCCTTATCTTCTTCATCACCGAACACCTCCACGTTTACCTTGCCGCAGTTCGTTTTCAATTGTGTCAGCGCACCAGGCCTCCATGTGTCAGCCCCGATAACCGCTACACGGTAACCGTGTCTTGTCAACCATCTAGCAAGCTTACCTGTGACGGTCGTTTTGCCGCTTCCTTGGATACCAAGCATCAACACAACATTTTGCTCTCCAGCTTTGAAAGATAGACCATCGTCCTGCTGGCGTTGGATTTTGTCAATGCTTTTGATCGTATCGCCCGTGTAACCAAGCAAATTTGCGAGCTCACCATAAAGAATCGTAATAATATGATCTTTCCTCGAAAGTCCCTTCACAGGCTGTTCGTTTAGCGCACGAGTCTTCAGGTTATTGGTAATTGATAGGACTAATCTAACATTGACATCAGACTGCAATAATGCTCTCTGGACATCTTTGCATAGAGCTTCAATAATCTCCTCGTTTATATCAGAAGCTCCAACAATTTTTTTTAACGCGCTCCGAAGACCCGTACGTAAATTATCGAGCATAACTACTTTTCTACTAAGGCAACTTCCAGTATTTCAAAGATTCCCCGCTGCCCGTCCCAGCGGATGTTGGCTTTCCTAACTTGCAATCTTTTGTAGAAAATCGGGCAGTCAATCACCAAGGTCTCCGCCTCGCCACCTTCGAAACTGACGCTGAAACAATATTTTTGGCTCAAACGCTTCAATCTGTGTAATGCCTCTCGATCCAGAGAGATTCCCAACCACCCTTCGTCCAACCCCATCGCAGACACACTCACAATTTTGATATCAAAGTTCTTCTCAAGTAGAAGATCCATATACTCAGACTGCTGAATGTGCCAGAGAGGAGCAATCACAGTTAAATTGTGTTTGCAACAAATTCTCTGAACTATGTCACTTTGAAACGTGCTGAAAATTCCCCCGTGAACAACGCCATGAATTTCGTGAAGTGATTTGACGGCAATTATCGCTTGTTCCAATGATCTCAATTCGTCCTCCTTTGAACAAGATTGTGCTGCAAATCCGAACGACGGGATGCACATCGCTTCCCCGAGATAGCTTGTCACCCAACTATTGGGATAATGGAACAACAAGCTTGCGTCTGTGGCAGGGTGCATTGTCAACAAGCAAGATATATCGTGTCCCATTTCTTTTGCTCTAACTAACGCGTAAGTGCTATCCTTGCCCCCAGAATAAAGGGATAGCAATCTCATAGTGTTGACACCATCCATTTGAAATTCATGAGCATGCAGATATTCAATCTCATGACATTAGGATGCCTCAGCACTCATAATCTTCATCATTACTAAACACGTATTATACATCAGCCGGCTCTTCCTATTCTTCATTAGCACCCATGACCAGCTTTGCTACATCTGTATAAATACAGATCGAAGCGACAGTCAGTAATATCAAATAGGCCCGAGTTAGACAATCATTTAAGATTTTCCAGCACACATCACACATAAAAAACCGTCAACACCCTCGCATCATTCGAACTACCTAGACATGATTCAGATTTGCATATTCAAAGTCATTTGATACTTGATTGGCTCAATCCTATTGCGTGTTTCATGTTGATGTATTCAGGCAGTTAAAAGACTGGATCACACTAATAATGGTTAGTAGCTATGGAAGAATCCCGCGGGCAGGATTTACTCCAAATTAGCTAGTCACTAACTTGTTTGAGCCTGCGACTCTTCGGTTTCTGTCTTTGTAGCCCGATAGGCTGTTTCACGTGGTCAGCTCTTAAGTCAGCCAACATCTACAGCCGAAAGCTCTACCAGGCTGAGCTACCGCGGGACGTTTTCGTGTCGCGAGAATCCTATATAACCGTGACTAGGCATTTGCGAAAGTAATCTATTTTTCCCAGCTCCCTCGCTTCATTTGCGTGTGGAGCCGTCCCGATCAACAGTTAAGGATAGCAGCTATATCCTTACAAAAATAAGAAATAATGATATCTGCCCCTGCGCGTTTCATGGCACAGATGGAAGTAACCTTCCATTCTTCCTCATTAATCCAATTGTTTGCGGCAGCAGATTTTATCATTGCATATTCACCTGAGACATTTTGTGCGGCAATTGGAAATCTAAGCTGTTCTTTGATCATGGATATTACATCTAAATACAGAATCGCAGGCTTGACAATCACCATATCTGCTCCTTCGCGGATGTCGTTTTCGATTTCTCTGACAGATTCCCCACGGTTTGTATAAGGCACCTGATATGAGGACTTGTCCAAGGACTTGTAATCACGTATTTGTTCAGAGAATGCCAAAGATCGGAATGGCGAATACAGAGAGGAAAAATGCTTGGCCGAAACAGATAGAATTTTAATATTATCATAACCATGCTCGTCGAGGGAGGTTCTAATTGAACTAACTTGGCCATCCATCATCGACGATGGAGATACCACATCTGCGCCTGCTTGCGCGTGGGTTACTGCAACTTCACAGAGAGCTCGTACAGTACTGTCATTGTCGATAAGCTCATTCTGCCTACCTAATAACCCACAATGGCCTGATAAATTATAGTGGCATAAGCATACATCAGTTATGATGTTAAGGGCATCCCCGAATTCCATTTTGAGTTTTCTCACCGTCTTCTGCACAATCCCGTTCTGATCCGACGCATTTGATCCTACAGAATCTCTTTCTGAAGGTACTCCAAATACAATTATCGATGATATTCCAAGATTTATCAGTTCTAGGATCTGTGTAGTTGTTTCCTCAAGAGGAACGACTGAGACATCTGGCATAGAAGCGATTTTGCACCCCTCTTTTGCGTGGTCTTTGACGAATAGGGGACACACCAACTGTTTTTTATTAAGACCTACCGAATCGAGGAGCCTTCCTAATTCGCCTTTGTTGCGTTGGCCCTTCTGCAAAATCCTAAAGATAAATTGAGTAAGGACATAAGAATCTTTTTGACTTTTTGTATTGATCCATAAACTTCATAAAAGCAAGAAGAGGCAGTTCTAAACGTAACGATGCTGAATATAACAGTCGGTATTCCTAGTTTTAACGAGGAGAAGAATATCCTAAACCTTCTTCAATCAGTCATCAAACAAAAGTCCGAGCATTTCACAATTTGTGAGATAATCATCTCCGACGATTCGTCAGACGATACCATTAGATTGATTGAGGAATTTGCCACCAATAATTCTGAAGCAACAGTAAGATGCCTGCACCATTCCTCCAGAAGGGGCGTGGCAAATGCGTGGAATGAAATTTTTCAGAACGCAAAGGGCGACGTGATTGTAATGTACGACGGTGATGTGCTTCCTCATGAAGATTCTATCCGAGAAATGCTGTCAGCCTTAGACGGGCGAGTAGTACTCAGCATATCTAATTCAGAGCCAACCAGGTCTGTCTCGGTGGCCGGGAGAGCAGCTACTTGTGTTTCCTCGTGGCTCAGATCTGTTAGAAATAAGAGGCTCTCTCAATACACGGCGATAGGACGAGGATTGTCGATTCGAACCAACATTGCCAAGAAGATCGCAATACCGAGTGACATTATCGCAGTGGACTTATACCTCGAGTGCAAAGTGCTGGAATTCAAGTTCGAGGTAGCGTATAATGACCGATCTGTGGTTTACTATTGTCCCCCAGGGACGATTGCAGATTTCAATTCACAGGTTCTTAGGTCTCTCAAAGGCCATAGACAAATACGACATTGTATCGAAAAATTTAACATTCGACTTCCACTTGAGGTGGCCTTGCGTCAGACGGTGCGAGTATTCCTTTCAGACCCGTTAGGAGCGCTCGCAGTTGCAGCTTGTTATCTACTTTTGCCTTATCACAAACATAGGCTAAAAGGGCTAGATTCTAGCAAATGGCATATAGCACAGAGTACCAAAAGCACAAGAAATTTTACGATTAATAATCCTTCTTCCTACACAGATATGAGACCCGGTCAATGAAGTTTCATGTAAAGTCCTAAAGCTATGGGTACTGAGTGGCTTCGATTATTATCATTCAGGTACCAAAAAAAACGTGTTAAAGAATGATCAATAAGAGGACGTGGTATGGGAATATATTTATCGCGGTCATAGTATCAAAATTTGGTTGGCTGGTACAGGCAAGAGCGTACAGGGATATATTTGTGCGCCTCATGAAAGGGAATCTGGCAGTCTTGTTGACACATGGTCGAACTCCCTGAACATACTAAATATCTACTTTGTAACCGCGACATTTTCGAATGAAAGCATGTTATATTTCCCTAACAGGGCGAATCACTACATCCTCGCATCATATTCAAATATTGGTGATGTTTCAGGATTGATATGTAAGCAAAATCCTGGGAGATTGTCATTTATGTTAAGCCTGACCGACGCACTCTTCGAACGCGAGGCAACGAATCTTAAGTATATATCAATGTATTTCACCAAGTATGTCTACGGAGATGCTGAGATCATAGATATTGCAAATATCATTGCTAAACGTGATAGGGTTAAAAAACTGACCCTAGCGCACTTGCAATTCCTAACGACAGCACAGCCAAAGTTCACATTTCCCTATTCAAGGAATGTAGTAGTTCTCGAAGTCGAGGGTGAAAAGACGCACCAAAGCGATCAAAAATATTGCGAACGAACGCGAAGAGATGTAGCGAGGAAAGGGATACCATTAACCAATCTCGTCAGTTTATCGATTTTGGATAAATTAAAGTGAGCAGAACCGTTAAATATGCTTCTTTTCCTCATTGCATGGAATTACATTGAGTAAGCCAATGGACCTGGGGAGCCTTAAGGTTGGCTCATACATTGTGATTGACGGCGAACCGTGTAGAATCGTTTCATATGATCACAGTAAACCTGGAAAACACGGTTCTGCTAAGGCCAGAGTCGCAGCTATCAGTGTATTTGACGGATCTAAGCACACCTTAGTTTCGCCAGTATCTGCAGGCGTTGAGGTTCCGCTAATAGATAAGAGGAACGGTCAAATCATCTCCATATCAGGAAAAATCCTGCAGATTATGGATCTCGAGACCTTCGAAGTTTTTGAAACATCTGCTGTAGAACAAGATATCATTGATAAGGTTCGTCAAGGAGGAGAAGTCGAGTATTGGAAGGTTCTCGATAGGATTAAAGTAACACGGGTCAAGAGCTAACGTCGACCGCGGTTAACAATGATAACTTTTGTTACACCTTAAGAATAAAAAAACCTTTTATACTTTAATACGAGAGGGGAGTTATGACAAATAATCCGAAAGAATCAGTTCCAAAAATTGTTGCATTAGAAGTTCTCCAAAAGAACGGTGTGAATGTAGAAAGGCTCAAAGAATTGATTACGAAAGGCGTAGGCGCAGAATTTACAACGTACTATTACTATACGATATTAAGAATGCATTGTACAGGACTAGAAGGTGAGGGTGTTAAGGAGATAGTAGAAGATGCGAGAATCGAAGACAGAAATCACTTTGAAGCTATGGTTCCAAGGTTATATGAGTTGGGCGGAAGCCTTCCAAGAGATATTAGGAAGTTTGCAGACCAAGCTGGCTGTCCAGATGCGTTTCTTCCAGATAACTGGCAAGATCTTAGTTCCATATTGAAAGTGCTTTTGGAGGCTGAACAATGTGCAATAAGATCTTGGGGCGAGGTTTGCGATATGACTGCGGGTAAAGATCCAAGGACATACGATATAGCACAGAGGATAATGCAAGAGGAAATAGAGCACGAAGCATGGTTTATTGAGCTTCTCTCAAAAAGACCTTCAGGACACTTTAGAAGAAAATATGTGGGTCAGTCTCCACACACTGGAAATCAAGGCAGCCTAATCCACCTGTGACTTTGATTTATTTTTTGGCTTAATAGCCGTCCTTTCAGGCGGCTTCAGTATATTTTTATAATCTCTTTCCCTGCATATTCTCTGTATATGCGGAATCAGAGGAGGATAGGGGAGGCATTAATGATTGCTAGCGGAATTGGGATAACTGTTGTTGGATACGTGTTAGGAACATTCTTTGTATCTTATGGAGGACTAGCTATTGCATCGCTAGGTGTGGTTTCAATATTTTGGCGGTAGAAGCACGCGAGTCACGCAGCTAGCTCATATCTTTTGCCGAATATTCTGAATAGACATTCCTGTGATTCATTTCGTAAACTACTATGCTGAAGTTTTTTTTCTTCAATCTGCTTTTCTAGGTGATGCAACCTGATTTTCTGGTCTCCGATATCATGCGTGGTACTCTTGATCTCTTCCTTCAATTCTAAAGGGCGGCTGCCAAATTTTGCTTCTCTAGTTTGATAGAGAGTTTTGAGATATTGATGCCTGGTTTCGAATTTCCCCTTAAAATCTGGTAATGTCTTGATGAGATTGTCTAGGTGACGTTCTACCTTGGTAGCATCTTTGAGGCGTATTTTCTCATTGAACAGGGCTTTTTGGATTTCGGCTAGAATATCAAGATATGGCGCTATCTCTGTTTCCGAGAAAATATTCCATGGTTCCTCTGCTAACACTTTTAGTCGCTCGGATGTCTGCTTCGTAATGCCATACGAGTACTTTGTAAATGCCCTCGATATAGGACTGAAAAGGTCGAGCAACTGCTTTTGCGCTTCTAGTTCCTCATGTTCTACTTGCTTTATCTCTTTACCGATCCTAGCCGCTTCGTGGAACTCTGCTGAATTCTCAAGGGTTAGCATTCGGTTGTTCGATTCCTGGAGCCTCTTTTCTAATTGTATTACTTCCTTACGAGTATTTTCGATACGCTTTTCGTCTATCTCTATAGAATTAATCCTATCGGATAACATGTTCAGACGCTCGGTACAATATAAGAACGGTCTTTGCTTGTCATCGAACTCTGCGAGAATTGAATTCACCTCTTTAGATAACGTGGAAAGTGTTTCAAACTCGCCCTTCAACTTTCCTGCATACTTTTTAATAAAAACATTGAAAACCCTGTTGTGAGATGTACTAACTTCTCTGAATCGATTAGTAATGGCTTCCAACCTTTGCTTGAACTTCATGGCCTCAGCATATGATACCGGCGAAGGCAACTCTATTGATGATTCCCTCCTCAAACTCGAAACAACGGTTCTCTTCGAAATTTCTACAATTGATTCAAATTTTGCTTCCTCGACCTTGATCTTCTCTCTCTCCAAGTCATTTGCAAGCTTTTCTATCGTCCTCAACGATTTTGCAACGGCCTCTCTAATGGAAGATAAATCGCTACGTAATGCCTCGATACTTCTAGATTCAATGGTTCCAATAAGGGATATCGCCTCTGAAATGAGCACATTATTGGGTGTTTGTAATTGGTCACTTGTAATTTTTACCTCCGAAGAGTCATCCGTTTTATTAAAAAATCGAAATCGAGGGGTCAATATCAAACTGTCGATGAGACGGTAAATAAACTGTTGCGCTTCAGTTCAGGAGAGAGGTTGACACCAGTAATCATCCATACCAAATGTTTCAATTCGCAGCTTTTTGACTTTCATGATTTCCAGTAGTGGAAATCATTTAGTCCTCAAAGTACGCACCAATAAGCTGGAACTAATCCGATCCCAACTAACAAAAAGTTTTGGACGCGGTCTCGTCATGTCGTGGATCTGGGCTTTATCCGAGCCTGTAATGCCCCTTCTTTTTCCTTGATGAGCCCTTGACTTTGTCACTGAATGTGTCATTGCCACACAGACAGAAAAATGCATACGGACAGATAATGGAGAATTAGACGATAAGTAGTGACAGTTCAAATATACAGGAATCCCCTGACATGCGAATCAACTTAACTAAAAAAATCAAATCAGATTTCAAAAAAATCAGCGGGCGTGTTGACATCCTAGGAATAACCATTATTGCCAATCTAGGAATTTACCTCGTCATAATTTGTTCCAATCTCTTAAAATTTGTCGTGATAGCCGGGAGGTCTGTATCGATCAGAATTTTGCTTTTCATCTTGAATGTGACCTTTTCTTTGTAGGCATCACAAATTCGAGAGAAAACTAAACCTTCGATACCGCTTAATATTTTTTCGACTGTCTTTGGCTCCTTTGTCCCAATTACATATCGGGAGTGAGATTCCGAGAAAAGCAAGCTATCTATGTTAGAGCAAGAATTTGGTATCTTATCGATAAAAACGTTAAAACCCACTCCTCCCAAAATTGCCATTTCGGAAATAGCCACTGCAACTCCGCCTTTGGAGCAGTCATGAACACAACTCACCACATTCTTGTCGATAAGTTGCAGTATACTTCTAAGATTCAACCTATCAATATTCATGTCGACCTTTGCAACATTGCCACCGGTTATGTGGTGCACGTACTCATAGTATTCTGAACCACCGATTTCGTTAGCCGTAGTTCCAACAATAAAAATAGCATTTCCATCTTTTAAAGAGGACTGTGTAATCAATCGTTTTTCTTCAATAAGGCCGATCGCGCCTATGACTGGGGTCGGTTTAATGGGCCCTTTAGAGGTTTCGTTATAGAAGCTCACTTTGCCTCCGACCACTGGGATCTTCATGAATTTGCAATAGTTATTAATTGCATTCACCGCCTTGCGAAAACTCCAAAATACTTCGGGGTTCTCAGGACTGCCGAACTGTAAGTGATCAATTATTCCAATAGGAAACGCGCCGGTACAAGCCACATTTCGACATGCTTCTGAAAGGCATCCCAGCGTTCCATGATAAGGATCGATGTAACATTGTTTAGAGTTTCCATCTAGTTTGACTGAAATAAACTTGCCATTATTCAATCTGAGAACGGACGCATCTGCTTCTCCAGGCTTTAGCATGGTTCGCAGTCCTACTTCATGATCGTACTGACGATAAATCCAGTCCTTGCTAGCAATAGTCGGATTGGATAACATTGAGAGTAACACACCTGTTAAATTTGAAGGTGTGACTGGCGGTGTGAAATCAAGCCTTAACGTAGTTAGGTAGGCAGGGCGTTTAGAATACCTCCTAGCCAAAGGCGCGTTCGCAACTATGGTTGAAGGCATATTCGCAACAATTTTTTCGTTACATCTTATTACTAGATTGTGATGGTCCTTGATTTTCCCCAATATCACATACTTGAGTTCATACTTATCAAAGATCCGTCGTATATTATCAATTTTTAAATGGTCAGTAATTATCAACATTCGTTCCTGAGATTCAGATAACATTAATTCTAGGGGTGACATTCCCTTCTCTTTGACATGGACTTCTCTTAGCTCGATATCAAAGCCCTTTCCTAAACTATCCGACATTTCTGACAAACAACAAGACAAACCTCCCCCTCCTAGATCTTTGAGTGCTTTAATGGCACCCTCTTCGACAGCCTCGGTTATTGCCTCAATTAGCAATTTTTCTAGAAATGGATCCGGGATTTGGACTGCCGATCTATTATGATGGAGGTATGTCTTTGAAGCAAAAGCGGCTCCGTGAATTCCATCTCTTCCAGTCGGGCCGCCAACTAGAATAATCAAGTCATCATAATTTGCCCTGTTTCGAACAATAGAGTCGCGGCGACCAAAGCCGATTGAGGCTACGTCTACAAGACAATAATTGATAAAGGAGGGGTCAAATTCGATTTCTCCGGCGACAGTGGGGACACCAATGCAATTCCCATAGTCGCCGATCCCTCTGACAACGTGTCTGAGTAGCCATTCAGAGGTGGAGCTACCGTCTTCATTATTCTCTTCGTGTAGAGGTGCAAATCTAAGGGCGTCGAGGAGCGCTATCGGTCGAGTTCCCGTGGAAATAATGTCTCGTATTACGCCACCCACCCCAGTAGCCGCACCTCCGTAAGGATCGACCGCTGAGGGATGGTTATGACTCTGAATATGTACTGTTATTACGTAACCATCACCTACGTCCAGTACAGCGGCATCGTAGCCTGGACCAACTATAACGTGCTTCCCTTTACTAGGGAGCATTTTAATGAATCTCTTCGACGATTTATATGAACAATGTTCGGACCACTCTGCTGCGACAATTTCCTTTTCGATTTTGTTTGGTTCACGATTTAATTTGTACGCAAGATATCTCGACTCATCTTTTGTTAGATCAGCCATAATGATCTCAAACCAATTTACTTAGGCTGCAGATAAGTTGAAAGGCATCGGAAGATCATCGAAGCTTCGTCAAAAGATCGGTTGACAGGCGCCCTTTCTGGATGAGGCATGATCCCCATTACGTTGCCTTCTTCATTGCAGACAGCTGCGATGTGGTCTACGGAACCGTTCGGGTCGTCATTAAAATATCGGAACACAACCTGGTTATTTTTTAAAACGGATTTTAAAAGTCGTCCATCCGCAACGTACCTTCCCTCGCCATGGGCAATAGGAATCTTAAACGTTTGATTTCTCTTCAATAATGATGTGAACGGCGTCTTGTTGTTATCCACCCGTATGGTTGTCCACCGGCATACAAATGAACGAGAATTATTCATAACCAACGCTCCTGGAAGTAGGCCACATTCAACAAGAATTTGAAAACCATTGCAGATGCCAAGGATTGTTCGTCCACCCTTTGCCATCTTCTTCAATTCGATTGCAACAGGAGTATGTGCAGCTATGACACCTGCGCGAAGACGATCACCATATGTAAAACCGCCGGGAATTATGACGGAATCATATGCTGACAGCTTGCTATCTGTGTGCCACACAAAGTCGGCCGGGATCTTCAACACTTTATTAAGGATATAGTGAACATCCCGATCGCAATTACTGCCGGGGAAAACAACGATCCCAATTCTTGCCATACGTCGAGATGAAATATGAGCCTTCCGGAGGCCTATTAAGATTTTCATTACAGATAGCTGTCGTAGCTATCACGGCGCCAGCAGGCGTCTTCATCCATTGCTCTCCCGACCGGATCCGTCATATCATGCGTTTTACAAAGCTTTTATTCTAAGGCCAAGCGAATAAGCTATGAGGAAAGAAGTTGTCAGAGACATAATGACAAGGCACGTTGTTAGCATCACCGAAGCAAGTAACGCCTTGGAAGCGGCAAAGCTTATGACGGAGAATGCAATTAGCTCCTTAATCGTTACAAAGGATAATTATCCCATTGGGATTCTCACGGAGTACGACTTCGTTAAAAAGATTTGCATAAAAGAGTTGCGACCGTCGAATGTAAAAGTCGGGGATATCATGTCAAAAATTAGAACCTATGCAGATCCCGAGACCCCCATCGAAGTCGCCGTCCAACGCATGATAAATCATAAAATTCACCGATTGCCTGTTATGGTCGATGGAAAGGTTATCGGCATTATCACTGTTACTGATTTAGCGGAACACCTGAGAAGGATATTATTGATTGGAGCAGGATTGGAAGGCCAAACTCTCCTTTCATAGCGGACAGAATCGAATAATAACCTCGTTCCTATTTGGTCGTGCTATTGGCGTTCCCTAGCATTGCCTTCACTGTACAGTTACTAATTACCGGATTGAAAATCCGGAGATCTTTGCACATTTTGCGAACGCTCTCCTCCGCTACACTTTTGGATTTTGCGGTAATAATCATTTTCAGGTTTTTGGTAGACCTTACTGACTTAATATTCGAGTATCCCCCTTTAACAACCAAGTCTCGAAGTATCGTCTCGCCCTCAGGATCACTTACAAATGGTTTATTCTCGATAGTGACCAAAACCAGAAAATCGGCTAGATTAGATTTCCTCATGATCACACTTCGTCCTTAAACACACACAGCAGTTATTACCGAAAGTATTAATTAAATATTTGAACGAATCTGATTACGAATGTTCTTGCGGTCATGTAGCTCAGCCTGGTTAGAGCGAAGGTTTTGTAAACCTTAGGTCGTGGGTTCGAATCCCACCATGACCTCATAATTAGAAAAGAGGTACAGAAGTTATAAAATTCTTAAAAAATCTCCGCCCTGTATCGTCCGATTATGTTTTATTTCCGAGCTCGACTAAAGTGATTATGAAATTAATCCGCAAGGGCAAAGTTAAAGATATTTATCAATTGGACAATGGTAATTTGCTGTTCCATTTTTCAGATCGAGTTTCAGCGTTCGATGTTCAAATGGCGAACAAGGTCCCTAGGAAAGGGGAAGTCTTGTGCAAATTCGGCAAATTTTGGTTTGACACGCTTAACACTGAACATCACATGGTTAGAGTTCACAACACAACCAAGATGGAAGTAAAAAGAATGGAGATGATACCATTAGAATGCGTAGTTAGAGGTTATCTGTATGGAAGCTTGTTTGAGCGCCTTCGCAAATCCACGGACAATCGTACTTTTTTTCCCGTCAATTTAACACCAATTAAGGCATCTCGATTACCGAATCCTGTTTTCGATCCAACGACAAAATCAGAAGAGCACGATGTCCCTTTGAAAAGAGACGATGCTTTAAGTTCTGGACTCATTTCCGACAACGATTTTGACTATCTGGAGCATACTTCAATATCTTTATACAATAAGATGAGCGACATAGCTGAAAAAAGGGGGTTCATCATTGCAGATGTTAAGTTTGAATTCGGCAGAGATTCAGCAAACGGTGACATCCTTCTAGGCGATTCCATAGGACCGGATGAATTTCGTTTATGGTTACGATCTGATTACTCGCCGGGGAGAGATCAGGAAAGCTTCGATAAGCAGCTGCTAAGGGACTGGCTTATAAGAACTGGTTTCAAGGAAAAGGTTGATAACTCCATAAGGGATGGGGGAAAAATTGTAGCACCTGTAATCCCCTCCGAGCTAATGAGCGAGCTAACGAGAAGGTATGTATGGGCCTACGAGCAGATCACGGGTAATAAGATCAGTGACTAGGCGACACCGTTTGCTGAAATTACAGACAAGATTCCTCCCTAGTTACTCTACTCTTATCCTCAGTAACCCTTGCATTTCCGGTTTCTCTAATAAGTGAATTATGTTGCTAGGAATATCTGAGGAAGCCTTATTGCAGGTAATTGCAACTGTTCTAGGGCACACAAAGTCTGATTTACGAATAACTATGTCATGATGGTTTAGAAGAGATAGACGCGAATCACTTCTCGCGTCAATTGCGAAGGATAAATCACTCACTTCGATCTCTATTCTTACAACCAAATCCGCTTGCTGAAGCAAATGCTTCAACGTCGGTTTCAAATCTCTACATGCTTTGTTTGCGTTGACGCCTATAATGCAATCCCCCCTTAAGCTAAGGGTTGGTGCTTTGGTTATCTCAATTGTCCTCGTGTGGGTACTCCGCACATTGGGGTGGCCGTAAAAGATTATTTCGTCTTGAACCATGCCCGTGTAGAAATAACCCCTGCTAAGAATAGAAATATTGAAGGTAAATTTAAATTAAACATTACGAAGTAGTTAAAAATGAATTGTTACCAGCAGCAGCGGGTTATGATAGGGCGATTACAGTATTTTCACCGGATGGTAGACTTTATCAA
>CAKOFP010000017.1 GCA_933226995.1 Candidatus Nitrosopolaris rasttigaisensis
CTTGAGCTCCTTAAACGAATCAACCTCGTATCTAAATGCGTCTGACAGAAGCCTTGTATACAATTCATTCTCAGCAGAGTTGTTTGTTGATAAATAATTCCGGAAATGAATATAACTTTGAAGCTCCGATTCAAGACTCTTAGTATATAGATCTATAGCATTTTGGTATTGTTTAGGCGCCTGCAACGCTTTGGATTCATTTACCAGTTTCTCATATTTGGGTAAATAATTATTTGTAATTGAAATCATTGTCTTGTTGTCATACTGATGCGTCTTCCATTTTCCAGCTTCATGTTGGTAACTCTGGGTCAAATTATGAGCTTCATTTACCAGTTTTTCAAACGAATTAACAAATGATGCTGTACTATTTTGTGCTAATGATAATTGAGAGGAATAAGAAAATGTAACAGAAGTAAATAGTAACATAATTAATAACGGTAATGTGAACACATTACTCATGCCATGTCATGTCCTTCACTTGTTTATTAATTTACTGACATCATCTGCACCACTGGCAAGACCTAGATCTCAAGGTTTCGGATAACTTTGACACAGATGCATGAGGCATGTGAGTTTAGACTGGAGAAGGTTATTTATCAAGTTGACTCATTTTACCAAAGCGTCATTGCGTCAGATTACTGCTAATCGAAACATATAGAGCTGGATAGTATGATCTCTCATATTAGTATGAGTGACAAATCCAACTTGAATGTCTTTGAATCTGATAAGATGCAAGTGCACGCAGGAAGGAGATGTTGATCAAAAATACTTCATAATAAATCAACCCTGAAAAACTTTTTGTACTACCGAGTTATGAAATTAAATGTTGTTCGTTGGTAACGACCTATGTCAGAAAAATAACCATAATGACAATTTCATCAGTGCAATATCAGCAAATATGAACCGAAGGGCGAGCATGACTATCCTACATAATCGTTGCTACCTGAGAATTTTACTTGTCAGTCTTTTCTATAACGCACATTACTAGAATTTTCTTCAGAATGGGATCTCAGCTTGATGACAATTGTATTACTTACCCTGTTAAATATTCTCTGTCTTTTATCGTTTGTAAATATCCAGCCTAGAATCAAGTCGATTGGAAGCAAAAACGATTTACCAAAACTTTCTAATAAAGCATCTCTGACGTTCACAGTCTGTCCAGAAATGCCTACAGTTTTTAGATGGAAAATCCTTTTACCTAATGATTGACCACTTGTTGATTCAAAATACGTCCAGTATGCAAGAAATATTAAACTGCGTAAAACAAACCCAATGCTTGCTCCACTACGAAACCATCTGTCAGGGTTGTTGTCAAACCATAATGGAAATGTTGCTGCATAAAATAATATCTCAATACCAATACTAACTATTATAAAATCTATCAACCAGGCAAAGAATCTTTCACTCCATCTAGCAAGGCTTAATTCACTTGGTTTAGATGTGAAATCTCCCACTCTAGTTTCTGGAGGAATATCCATATTATTAGAATGCATATGAATGTAATAAAGTTGTTTATTACCACTTTTCTTGAATTTTGAATTCCTGCAAAAAAAAGACTATAGCTACAAAATAGTTCGCGCTCACATCTTCGACTATATGAAAATCGGGATTACCCTCTCCCAATACACCGGGACTCCAAGGTCAAATTTTACTGCAAGAATGAAGAATCCAAAGAATACAGTTCATCGTCTGTAATCTAATCCATATTGACGATTAGTCGAAGATGGAGATGAAGATGAGAAGCTTGGCTTAAACATTTCTATAATGATTAGAAATATGGCCGATATGTTTTGAAAGCCAGAGAAGATATATGTCTAATTCAAAGCCTACTACAATATAGGATGTGAGTGTGGGTGCAACCCCCTATTTGAGGAAAAAAATCTACTTTCTAAACTGTCCTTCCATTATAATTTCTGATAATGGTTTTCTATCATTTGGATGCTCTTTTTCTTGAAGCTGCGGTGGCAGATTATCCTTAGGTCCTATCTTACCAATAGCAATCATTGCCATTACATCAAAGTTATCTGGAATATCTAGATCTGTCCTTGCTTTCTCATAATCAAATCCAGCCATTCCGTGTGCGCTTAGTCCTCTTGATGTTGCTTCTAATGCTAAATTCTCCCAAGCAGAACCAGCCTCGTATTGATATGTTTTTGATGGTTTCTTGTTATGTTCAAAATTCTTCCTTGAAATTACAACGACTAATACTGCAGCGTTGTTTGCCCAGAGTTTGTTACCTTCGACCATTAGATTGAAAAGCTTATCCCAATGTTCTGTATTTCTTTTGGCATAAATAAATCTCCATGGTTGATTATTAGAAGAAGACGGAGCCCATCGGGCAGCCTCAAAAAGGCTCATTATATCATCGTCACTTAACGTTTCTCCGGTCATAGATCTAGGAGACCATCGATTAAGAATCAAAGAGTTTATTCTATACATAGAATCTCTCATTTAACTTGTCGTACGTTATAGATCCATTGCCTTAATAATTTTATTACTTAGTATGGTCGGTATTCATTAATGTATAAAATAATGCCAAATGCGAAAGATGGTTTGTATCGTTACTTGGCTGATCGGGATCACACGATCCTTCTACAGGTCGGTTCATAGCAAGTCAACAATGACTTGGTAGAAGTTTTGCTCCCTATAGCTCATGCCTTAATTAGTTTTTCATCATTTGGCTAGTATCGAGATGTCGAGTGTAAAAAATCAATGCTTACTATTCCACTTTTGGTGGTTCTTTTGTTCCGCTTACTGCACTTAGCCAAGGATCCCGGAATGCTCTGGAACCTATACTCACTCGCTTTTGGCTTATTGTCATAATCCTTTTGTGAGTATAACTTCGGTTATAAGTTCAATCAAAGGTTAGGGATTCTTTGAACATATCTTGTAGTTTTTCCTGCTCATAATGAGTTATTTCGCTTTTGCTTGCCTTAATCTCCTTGAATAAGCTTTCAGCCTTATCTTGACCCAAAATTACCTTTAGTTTTTCTTGCGATCTTACACC
>CAKOFP010000018.1 GCA_933226995.1 Candidatus Nitrosopolaris rasttigaisensis
CAAGATAATAACACTGCAATTCGGGCCAAAGAACACGTCTGACAAATTTGGGATAAAGCACTCAGTAGCAATAGTAGGAATAATCAAGAAAGGACAGACATTCAGATTCGATATCAGTACAGGATACAAAGTCAAGATAGCGCAAAACGCATTTCCGCACCTGAAAGGATTACTGAGCGCAACATGATCCCTCTCCACCTATTATTTTTTGTGATAGCCTGAATGAATAAATTATAAAGTCTATATTACGAACGAACTTCTCAATATGTATAAAATGCGGTAGGATGAGAAAGCCAGCTTACAAATTCCTTAGATGTAACTTTCTTTTTATAATGCTATTTGTTGCTTTTTGGGTTTTTACTGCAGGGGGTTGATCCATTCCTGTACTTCCTTGCCGCTGCAGGTATGGCAAGGAAAAACGACCTCCACCAAAATGACTCAGGTGAGGTACAAGGTGAATGTCAATTCTTTGCCTTTTCTCCTACTGTGATGTATTGTCTGTGGGAGAGCTTCAGCCAATAAATCGAAATGGAGGATAAGTGCTTGCATCCCCCTGGTTGCATCTTCTGTAGTAGTAACTACAAAGGTAGCAGTTCACTGTACGTATAGTGTATTACTCGCTCAATTGTACCCCAGGTTGGCCATAGTCAATATCTTAAAACCATTGTCATGTAGGTATTTCATTAATTGATCAAATAGATCTACATTAGTGATATAGGGCTGGTTGGTGGCTAAATCTACGTCATGAAATGTGATTGGAGGAATTGCATTTATTATTCCGCCGCTGTTGTATTTATTCTGGCTGTTGACCACCTTAATGAAATCTACGAATATCGCTGCATTGTTAAATGAGTTCTTTATTTCGTCTACATCAAAAGACAAACTTCTAACAGCATATCTATTTGCATAAGTCAGCTTACCATAAGGTAAGTATGTTCTACAATCTTTCTGTGGTTGCTTCTTGTATCCGTTGCAGTGTAGAAACATAAGTGGCTCAGTTCCAGATCTGGCCATACTGTAGTATTTGGCTACGGCATTGACTACAGTAGCATTATTTGATCCTTCGTTATATGGATAAGCAAAAGTTGTGGCATGATATCCATGATTTGCAAGACATTGTTTCGATCCGTCTACCTCGAAATCTAATGCATTTGCAGATAAATGATTTAGATGGCGATGATTCATAGTATGCGATTGGATATCCATTCCATCCTTCTGCATTGCGGCTATATCTTGCCAGTTAGTCCTGTTGAGGAATCTAGCAGTTCCGCTAATTCCCGTCTTGTTACATATTATGAAGAATGTAGCCTTGAACCCGTATTTGTCCAAAATTGGCTTGGCGTACACGAAATCGCCTTTTAGGTTATCATCAAAAGACAGTAGTACCACTTTATTAAAAGTAGTACCAACCCCCCCAATTCCCGTCCCGTTGATAAAAACTTTCTTGTTTTGGATTAGGGACGATTGGGAAGTGTACTGGCTATGAGCTTCAAGTGGCATGACAGTTATTATTATTATTGCAATTGCGTTAGCGATTAAAGCTTGAATAACCCTTCTTCTACTTTTCATCAAGATGTCACAACATCTAATTTGTACCATAGCTAGTGCAAATTATACACTATTTAATTTATACCATAGCGAGTGATAACTAATCAATGACAAATTCGTTCCTTCGTATATGAATTGTGGCTATAGAAGTCGCCCGAGAAAGTAAGTTATTATGCGTGAAGAGAGGTTATTGACGTGGGAGAGGCTATTGAGAACAAAAGAATTCTTGTCATCGCTTCCTCAATCTGTGCTCAAAGGTGAAGATATTCTGATTCCTGATATGGTAGTAAGGAAATTATTCAGATTTGCAGGTCTGCGAAGGTCAGATATATTCTATGATCTAGGGTGTGGAAATAGCAGTGCAGTTGCAATAGCAGCCAATGAATTTAAAGTAAAAAAATCGGTAGGAATAGAGATTAGAAGAAAAGTTGCAATTGAGGCGCGCAGAAAAGTTGTTTCTATGGATAATGCCCAAATAATCATTGGGGATATTAGAAAAGCAGCAATTTCTGATGCAACGGTTTTATTTTTCTGGTTCACAGATCCTAGAGTAATCGAACCAATGGTATCCAGATTTCAAAATGAGCTGAATAACGGTGCACGAGTAATTACAATATTGTCTCCCCCTGATCTTATGCTACCTACAAAGACAAAATTTCCGTTTTTTGTGTTTCAGAAACCCTTCAAGTATGCTAAACAGGTGCAAGAGCAAATTGAGGTAATTTTTGGAAAACCCTGCATTGATTTTGTTGAATCGTGGCTGATGGCTGGGAAGTATATTGATGAATTGGATGTCGTTCCGGATCAACACCGCAGATTTGTGAATATGTTTCAAAGCATGATAATATGGATAAATGCCTGGAATACCGGAGTTGCTTGCGAAAAAGAGATTCCTCCTCCAGTATACTCGTACCTTGGAATACTAAAAACATTCTTCGCGATAGATTTGTCAGATTTGATTTCAAAGAAAAATAAGAAGTAAGCAATTTCTACTGTGCTTCTTTTGTCGTTAGCTTTTTGACAGTGTCAGAGTACTCGAGCGATTAGAAGAACAATTTTCTCGTGTTTCTAGCAAAGTGAGGAATAATGTCAATGATACGACATTAACATCATCATGCGCATTGACATTAGCATAGTTAATTAATAATTCTGAAAAGTCAAGGTAAGGAAATGTGTCTTATTATGTTAGCGTACAACAAATAAAAAATGACGGGAAAAATTCTGGTTGGCTGGTCTTTAGTACAACCTTTCTGCCATCCATGAATGAAATAAGCATGTGTAAATATAGGTCCCCGTTTTTAATTTCTGTTAATTGGGTTTTGTTTTGCTTGGTGAGGCTAGTAGAGCGAGGATATGACTAACATAGAGAACTCGATGGAGTTGCGTAAAAGTGGCTTAAGAATTGCATTTGTAGGGATAATTTCTGTGATCCTAGCTTTCATCATCTACTCCAGATTAACTATCCCGGGTGAACATCTAGTTATGTTAACACCAGAGCTAAAGACACTGGCAAGCGGTGTTCTTGCAATAACCTTTGCCTCAATGGCATCCATTACTTACGGAATAAGTAAAATATTTAAAGCCGAACAACAAGGACCGATGAAC
>CAKOFP010000019.1 GCA_933226995.1 Candidatus Nitrosopolaris rasttigaisensis
AATCTGTTAGCAAAGAATGCAGCTGATATAGAAACAATTGTTTTTCCAGCAAACGAAATTTATCATATGCAAGTTCAAATAACAGGATTAGTTAAGCCCGGTCAAACCCCAGACCTCACAAGAAATGGAGTAGCGACGGGATATGTCATAGTCCCGGAATTCAATTCCGCTGCTATCAGCACGTCGCTGATACTCGGGGTAATCTTAGCTGGGTTGCTTGCTAGGAAAAGTATCTTCAGAGGACTAATCAAATAAGGCGACGGTAGGATATGCCACAATTGCATAATTAAGTCGCGCACTGCATGCCGAGATGCCAAATGTTAAAATTCGGAATCCAAGTCTGTATTTCGTTGCAAGCTTTTTCTTATCTGCGATTGCAGCTAACAACACAGTGGTGAACCATCAACAAAAATGAAATCCCCTGTCTGATTTCCATTACCATTGATTACTGGTGGTAAACTAGCCGATAATCGCTCGGCAATCTTTGTACTTACACCTGAATACCCAAAGCTCATATTAATTTACGCTGATTGGAAATTGTACAGATTCAGGTCTTATTGGATTGAAGAGAATACCGTATACTGTAATATTAAGTGCGTATCCAGCGGGTTGTTGAAATGTATATGGTATGGTAACGATACCTTCAGCAGTATGTAATGGTTGGTTTGGATGCCCTGCTAGTGCTGATGCCTGAAATACTTGTTTGCCATCCTTCATAATTGTAAGATCGTAATCAATGTGGGGTTGTACTGCACTACTACTTCCCTTCTGGTCGAAACTAACTTTTAAATTCGTTTGTGTACCTTTTACAATTGGATCCGGAGAAGGTTGAAGAATAACATTAAGGCTCCCTCCGCTCGTTACTTTATTCATCGCAGCGCCCGATGTTTGAGCATATGTTGATGACGGTGTTAACAAAATTGCGAAAATGCCTGCAACTAAAGCGAATGCAACAATGGTACTACTCATATAATTGCGTCTATCCGTGACTTTGTACAATAGGTCAATATATATTGTCACCTCATAAATAGGTTGAAATGTGTTTAGTAAATCAACTACCTTTCAATATTCTCTGTAGGTTGTGCGAAAAATACGATAAAATTCATTCCCTAATTAGTTTACCGAACTGCGCTCAGTTAGCATCTGCTTTATCGCTTCAAGGCGTGCCTTGGACTGGTTCATTGCTATCAAAATCATGATAATTGTAATTATTGTTATATTGAGCTACAACTCCCATAACTTGTTCCTGCGATCTCAGCACTCATCAAGAGGGACAGGTTTTCTTAACGGTACGAATTCGCCGAGACCATCGGAATTTTGGCCACGCGCCTATTCGCGGAAATTAGTAAATGTATCGAGTGAAGGTTGCAATAAGATCAGGTTCGTATTATTTGTTGATTATCGTGTTGTTGCCGGATAACATCCTCATCGTCTTTATGTTTTTCTACATTCTTTATTTGTAAATTCTCGGCATTTATGATCATGTCTCCAGCTGCCGTTTAAGAAAATTTGGAGATGCTTTACACCCTCTCTGTCTTCTATAACTCTTGTGTAACCGTTCTTTGGATTGTTAATGTATCGTTGTCTGTCAGAAACTTCGTTATATCTGGTCATAATAAGAATAGTGATTCTACCGACATATATGAATTGTATATAGGGATTGGGAGAAGTTCCGTCCTAAAAATGGCCCTAATTCGACTCGAAACTTACACGTGGTGACAAATTCCCTGGACAGTTTGGCTTGTGGGGAGCAGCAAATGATCTCGATCGACCACGTTGTCATCAGCCCATACTGATCTGGAAAAAGAACGACCATTGCAAGCTTACTGACGGCACACACAATTATAAGAGATGCGAAAAAATCTTTGTTATTTCCTTTTTGACCTCTCGTGGGATGTTTGGATCTCCAATTATCTTGTGGAGATCATTTCTATTAATGCATAGTCCCGTCTCGCAGACTCGATAAAACCATTTGATATCAATTGGACTTATTATAACAGTTGATTTATTACAACCTCTCATTCCGCATGTATTCAAATCATCCTTGCTGAAACAAATATGACCTTCTTGACATTCATATATCATTTATCATCCGAGGGTATAGTTACCTTTGTTAAAGACCATTCTGTCGTTGGTGGGCTTGATACAATTTATTGGAACTCTAGAATCTTATAGCATCAGGCATGCGAATGAATAATATTCAAGGTATCTGCATTTGACACCTCTTCGCTCAAAAGACAAAGTAGATCAAGTTATCAGCGAAGGCCAAGAGATAGCCGGAGATACCTTTATACCGCATCTTCACTTCCAGGCTTTCATTTTTACTGGAAGTAAAGTTTGGATAGACTTTGATACGGTAAGCGTTCAGGGTTTTATCTCGTGAAATTATTTGTCTAACCATGGCCTAAACGGCGAATAGACAAGAATTAGCGTAAACATATCAAATATCAATTATGTTCAAAAATAAAAGATTCCTTGGTAATCCTTCGATAGATTTACCAGAAGGAATCGATCGTACATATCTGTTCATGTAATGGATGAAATTGAACTTTGAATGGCATTCCAAAATAAACCATGCATCCTTTCAACTTGAATTGCATTACTTGCAATAGAAAAGAATAAAGTAGAATCGTTACGTCAAGGATTCGCTCACTGTGGATATAACGTACTCTACTTTTTCTTTAAATTAATTTGTAATACCAGATTTATCTCCATGCGCGTCACTAGATTTAGACTTCGGCGCATTAGATCCTTTTTTTGCTTACTTCACATTCTTAGCACATACATCACAATATTTTTCTACTAAAATAACCCCATCGCCCACATTGAACAAAGCTTCCTGAGTGGCCTTAATGCCACAAGTTACACAAAACTTAGGCTTTGAATTGGGGTAGTTAGGCTTGTCTTCGAAAGATCTAAGATGTATAAAATTTTTCTGCATCTCTAAGTCCCTGCCTCACAAGCTCTGATGAAACTTCTGCTGGAATTGTAGCAAATGTCTTTCATTCATAAATATACCCTTGATACCTATAAGAACCTGCCTATTCACAATTCTAACTTTAACATACGTTTCTTGTATACTGTTACGCATACTTGCCTACAGGGGGATCAGTTATTCAAAAAACGACAACCCAGCAAGAGAACCAGATTGGGTAGGGTTCGGTGGTTCTAGCGACGATAGTGCTTCTATAAACGGAATAGTTCTTCGTCTCTCTCATTTAAACAAACTCCACTTTATATTTCAAGATATTTTTTTCATCTTTATTATTGGACGTCCGCATTCTAGGAAGAAAATTTGTTAATTTTAGAAGTCTTCGATCCTTTAATTATTGGCTCGCGATGTTTATCAAAAATAACTTCAAAGATATTTCGACAATATTTAGCGAGGCAATATTCAGCGTCAATAGTGGTCCCTTGGAATCAACTACGTGGGAGCTCAAATCAGCATACATGGTAAATATCAATAACATTCGGGCAACCTCTAAGGTACCACGTCTTCTAAATCGTACCAAGTTATCTAAGGTAAGGTATAACTTCAATTCTGCCCAGACACTCACCTATTCGAACCTTCGCGGCAAATCACCTGGTATGCGCGAAAGCCTGCTTTTCTCGAATATCGAACTTTAGGCTACTACTATTATTGCTTTTGCGAACCTATCTGCTACTTCAGTGACCTTTACCTTAACTTTCTGTCCAACTTTTCCATCCTTGACGAATAATACAAATCCTTGCACCCTAGCAATTCCGTCTCCTTGTCTACTGATTTCTGTAATGTCTACCTCATATTCCTTACCAACTTCGACTGGTTTCGGAGCAGGAGAACCTCCGAACCCTCTACTACCACCGCCACCATAACTCCTGCCTCTACCATAACTAATTTGTAGACCTGGTTGGTTGTCGTCCTAATATAAACTGGCTTTTCGGTAAGAATAAAAAGGCGTTTTCGAAGAAAGGCACAGTACGTTCGAGCAATAAAAGTAGTAGTAATACATGATATCGAGAAATTAGTTATATTCAAGATATAACAGTTCGAGACAAAGATAGAGCACGAAGGCCGAGCTTTATATACTTGAATCGACGTGTCAATAACATACCTTATACACTTTACTCCGCGTTACGATAATGCAAGATCCAGTTGTATGCTCAATATGTAAAGAAGACCAGACGATCATTACAGACGTAGTCACCGGTGAAATAGTTTGTGGTAAATGTGGTCTGGTAATTTCTGATAAAATTCAAGATACAAGACAAGAATGGCGTGATTTCATGACTTCTGAAGAAGATAAAGATAGAAGGAGAACAGGAATGCCTACGTCTTTGGCTCGGCATGATATGGGACTATATACAATGATTGGAAGAGGTCATAAAGATGCTAGAGGCCAGGTGCTGGCTGCATCTATGCGCTCTACAATGGGGAGGTTGAGGACGTGGGATCTTAGAACCCAAGGCAGCTCTAATAGAAGCCTAAGGGCCGCATTTGATCAACTTAACATATTAAAAGATAAACTTGGACTTCCAGATGCAATAGTTGAGAAAACTGCATATACCTATAGAAAAGCTCATGAAAGAGGATTAGTACGCGGAAGGCAGACATCAGCAGCATTGGCTGCTGCTCTCTATCTTGCGTGCAGAGAAGAAGGAACTCCTAGAACACTCAACGAGATTTGTATAATTAGTAACCTCAAACGCAAAGCAATTTCACGGCAGTACAGAGATATGGTAATTGAGCTCGACATCAGAATTCCCACTGTCGATCCAATAAAATGTATTGCTAGGATAGCGAACCAGATTAACCTAAACCAGAAGATAAAGCAGAAAGCAGTCAGTATCATGAATGCTGCTATAAAAAGTGCGTTATCTGCTGGAAAAAGCCCTATGGGGCTTGCTGCATCAACTCTCTATCTATCATGTCTGATTAATGGATGCAATAATATAGGCCAGACTGTTTTCGCACAAACGGCAGGAGTAACAGAAGTAACCATTAGAAACATATGTAAGAATCTAAGAAACCACCTTGATCTGAGTTAGTCTCGGTGCCATTTTATTATCGATAAACACCTTTTACTGTTTATTCATCAACATCAAATTTGCGATTACATTATCTTAGTAGATTCCGACGCTGCGCCCAATCTATTATTGAGCCATCATATACTTTGACTCTATCATAGCCAGCTTGCTTTAATTGTAGATATTTGTGAGAGGCTCTTATTCCTACATGACAATAACATATAATTTCCTTGTCTCTGGTGATACCTTTTTCTTCAAAATCCTTTTCTAATTCAGCTTTACTCTTAATCATTTCGCCATTTTGACCTATTCCTTCTTCCCAATTGTCTAATATTGACCCTGGAATCCTAGCCTGAAAATGTTCCTGAGGTGTTCTGGCATCAATAATTAATACATTAGGATCAACTTGTTTTGTCTTTATATAATCTGCTTCTGCTCTGATTGTTGGATTTACTTTCGACTTGAATCGGGGAGGACCAACACCACTCTCAATTGGAGCCGCTGCTTTTTCATCTTGTCTTTGTGCTTGAACTAGTTCTCTTGTGACTGGAAATCCGGCTTTCTGCCATTGGCTAAAACTGATATCTAATAGTTTTACATCTGGATGTCCATGATACATCAAAGTCCAGACTATCCTACCTGCGGAAGGATCAATACTCTCTCCGTAAACTACAACTTTCTTAGATTCATCAATGCCAAGAGAGCTGAAGAGTTTTTCAGCTGTAGGCGCATCTATAACTAGATTAGCTCCATTATCGGCAACTAAAATAACGCCTTCTAGACCAAGTGGCCTAGCATTCGGGATATGTCTAAATCCGTAAGGTATAATCCCTCTTGCATCAACAATAACTATCTCGGGACAATCCAAATGAGATGCAAGCCAGTTAGCCTCTATCGTTACCATCCCGAACATGTACCACATTATCCAGTAATTTCTAGTATGTAGGTGGAAATATTTGAAGTGTACTTACATCACCACTAATGACAGAAAAATATCAGCACACACCAACAATGTCCTGACATCGGCTCAGGTGAACACGCTTAATAGTGTAGCTTTGTGCTCAGAATCAGATTGAATTTCACCGATATGGTTGTGCGAGATTCTAGGAAGGAACAATGCAATAT
>CAKOFP010000020.1 GCA_933226995.1 Candidatus Nitrosopolaris rasttigaisensis
AATTAAAGTGGTTGATATAGAGAGGCTCATTACTAATCAGGAAACTCTGACTAATCTTACCACCTTCCATCTTTTCTATTGTTGCAGCCATTTCTTTGTCTGACACACCAAAATTCATTGGTGGCATATTTTTTACATGTCTTATCTGTATTCCTGCTTTTAGAAATACTTTGACTAAATTTAGATTTTCTTCATCTATTTTGATAATCCATCTCATTCCTTTACCTTCTCCTTTTTGATGCTTATCTACTATGTTCACATATGAATCAAAAAGATACTTGTAACTCATTTGCATTCCACCAAATGCCGAACAAACCGACAATCTGGTTGAACTATTATTTAAGCGTCTTATTTCGTTGATAATTTGATCCTGAGCTTCCAAGATTCTGGTGCTAACAGGTTGTACTCCCTCCTCAATCTCTCTAATTTTCTGCTCAGCAGGAATTGCCCTATACCAAAAAATATCAAAGATGTATTGCCCTTGTTCTACTACTTCCTTCACATTACTATAGATAACTTGCGTCAGTGGTTTTGCTTCTTGAAGAACCGTAGTAGCCATATACTCTGTTTCACTTACTGCTATGCCGCCTTTGATTCCATCTAAGTGTCGAAGCTCATCTACAATTTTTATTAGCTCCTTGCAATAAGAAATGTTCTCATTTGTGATCTCAGTGAGATATCTTAATCTCACGCCCCTACTTTTAGCATCGAGAAAAGCTTTCTTAATTTGTCCAATTCCGATGGCAAACGGTGGTCGTGTAGAGTTCATACAAGTATCAATTCTTCCTTCTGTATTAGAGAAGAATCGTACCTCTGCGTCTATTACATCCCTAGTCCCATAGAATACTTCTGTTCCCTTGACTCGACCAGCCGTAAGAAGGCACTCATATAAAAATTCAAAACGCAACTATATAAGTACTCTATCTAGAAGTTACAAGAAATGCTGATCGCAGCCTATTGTAGCCAAAACTGGTCTTGAATTATATTAAGAAAACTAATTTAAGACTAGTTTTATGAATTTTCCGGATTCTTCAAGCTACGGTCACCGGAGCTACACAAAATACGAAACCCAAAAAATCCTGAATAACATCGATTCGAATCACGCAGACGAAAGTGCGATGTCTGCGACTTTTCTTTCATGGCTTAATGTGATGTGATCCACCTGTGAGTTCGCTACTTGGATCGATTACAATAAAGCGAATTTTCTTGACAGATTGTTCTTCTTCTTTCTTCTTACTTGGTAGGAATCGTAATGCAGCTTTTTCTCCTGCTCTAATGTCTACATAACCTGTTCTTCTTCACTATATTTTTGGATGGAGAATTCCAAGTACATATTTGTGTTTAGACAAACTTGTTCATTGCTTTCCCACTATTTGTTGCTGACACCTGCCTATTTCTGATGGATAATTTATATTCGTGGCGTCGGATCCTTATTTTCCATCATAAATAAATATACTCTTCCAAACCTCTTAGTTGATATCGTATGAATTGATAACGTGTTTACTTTACGATGAAACCCTCACTCCATCAGTACTAGAATAGGGCACTAGCCGGAACTTATACGGGACCTTTATGGCTGGCAATCTCCAGGAGGAAGCAACGCTAGTTACGCAGGATTTCATCATGCATGTCCCAGACAAGGGACGTCGTGCCGGAGACTATTAGGGTAGGGATTCAAGATGTTTGCAAAGAACATCATTGACTATAACGGTGGTACATTCAAGATAAGAGTACGCACGATGGGCTAGTCAGGGCGATGTAGTCTTTACGCGCGAGCTAGTTACACTCAACCGCTGGCATGACCCGGAACGATCACGGGAGACCTATATTTGTACGATGAGTACTGGACAGGTTCAAGTCAGAGTACAGAAACCATGGCGCCACGTAATAATGAATCTGTGAATTTGAGGATATTCCTTCTCTAAAAAGTATGTGTTACGCAAAGAATGGTATACCGATTTGAATTCTTGTTTTAATCCAATCTTAATATTTTGCTAACGTAATTGAAAAAACTAATCAATATGTAATGCTTTATGGTTTTTGTCCACAAACTATGAAGCCTGGGATAGCAGCTAGAAAGCTCCCCTCCTGGTTTGTCCTTTCCAAGTAGCCCCACATTTGCTTATACTCGTCTTCAGTTAATGCGCCAGTTTCCAGTGCGCTTTTCATCATACCATCGCAGACTTGAATGAGAAAAGGGTAATTTGGTAGTATGGCATGGGCAACAATATTGATATTTTTTAGGCCAGCCTCCTTAAAGAAGGCAGGCAGTTGACGTCCTATCCATCCATTGCGAATACTGTCACACATCATGTGTATAATCTTTCGAGTCAAAATCCGGTCATTATGATTTATTATTATACCGTCCCAATCAAGATCAAATATTACAATAAATCCTCCTGACTTTGTAACCCGAACCACTTCGGCAATTGCTTTACTCGGATCATTCAGGTGCATTAAAAGTCGTTCAGCACGGCTGCAATCAAATGTATTATCAGCAAAATCAAGATGATGGGCATTGCCAACATAAAATTCGATAGGCTGCTTCGCTCCTAGGTCACTTCTCTTTCTAGCTTCTGTAATCATATTCTCGCTGCTATCTACGCCAACGATGCGGCCCGCAATTCCAACAAGTTTTGCAAGCGAACGCACATCATCACCAGTCCCACAACCTACATCTAATAGATATTGGCCTTGCTGAATATTTAGAAGCGAAGACATTATCCTCTTGCACGTTCGAGCCGTTTCTAACCTATTTCCTTCATCGACAAATTTAATAAAGAAATCGGGGTTACTATCTACTGTATGGAAATGATCAACACGTTCTATTCTCATTTGGTTTGAGGCCTTATTTTCATCTCTTAGCTCCAATTTTGTTTTATCATATAAGATGTTGCTATTATAATTTTTTCTTTGATTTAGACAATAATAGAATTATCGCATCTGATCACTGGGTAAAAGGGACTATGGTTATTGGCTTGTAAATGTATATGCGCACGTCATAAAACACAGAAACCATTTGGTAGTGGTCGTTATTATACTGGGCAGAAACGATGTCAAGCATGTCAGATATTCTTAACATGGGCGGCAGGTGAACCTGGCACAACAAGGACAGAATAAACCATTACGATAGAAATAAATTTCATATATTCTACAATATTTTGCACCAGCTTCATCTACCAGTTCCGCCTTACACAAAATCTTAAAAACAAATGTTGCGTATGAGCGTGCGAATAAGGCCTATTCAGAATTCATCATTTAACGTTTGTACAATCACCCAAAATCAACAGGGTAGGCCTGATATTCTGGCAGTCTGAATCAACCCTTCGGCGCTATTATACGTCGAAATCACGAGTTATATAAACTTGGAGTTTAGGTAACTATCAAAGTTATCTTAATTTTGGTCTAATCCTTGCTTTTGCATTTCAGAGATCTAAGCCATTATTTCATTTTATTGAACTTACGATAATGCGCTATTATGTTATTGCATATTCTGCACTTGTATTCCCCTTTTTCAACAAGAATGACACCTTCCCCTAGTTCTTCGTTTGGATTTTCGTAATTGATTACTGCGGAGCCGGGGTATTCCTTTCTACATTTATTGCAATAATACTTTGAAAATCTGCTTTCATTTAATCTTCCTACATTACCTAGAAATATTTGAGGCACTCCAAGACTGGCACTAAGTTCTTCATGCTCTGTTAGTTTGGCAAAAACATAACCACCAGAGCCTAGCAATTTCTTTTCCTCTAGATCTTCGCCTTCCTCCACTCTTACCATCTGATTACATCTCTCCTCCCTACAATAAACTTGTAGCTGAGAAGCACAAAACTTGCAGTAGGTCTAAGCCTCTTCTACAAGTATTAGACGATTATTGAACTCAAAAGCAAGACTTTTTTGTTTAAGCATAATGCGAATCTTATTTGCAAACTCTATTAAACTGTCTTCTTTAACATCATTAACATGTACTTCTCCCCGCATATATTTAGTGGGTTCAAATTTACCTTCAAAATAGCCGTCAAATTCTATGAGAGACATGGCAGCATATTGCTGAGCTATACGACGTATTATTTCTAAATATCCTTCTGTTCGAGGAAGATAAAATTTTATAGATTCGCTTAAAACTCTCACTTTATAACTCATTTTTGTAATTCCATATACCAACTGTTAGTTTTTAATATTATGGGATAGGACGTTACATCAACTGAACGTAGTGCCTTCAAAAAACCTAGTACTTTCCTTAAAATCCCTTGATGTTGATCCTATAACCAAACAAGACATTAACCTTGCAAGAGAAATAGAAAACTCATTAGCAAATAGTAGTAGCAATAGTAATTAAGGGATGATATCGTTCAATGTTCTTTAAATTCCTGATTTAGAAAGAATTGTTCTGATACTGAGCTCTTACACAATCCGCAAGGCTATCTACCGAACGTGTCTAAGTCATATACAAATCAAAATTGAATTTATTCTTATAGTCGTTGTAGAAATGTAGCATATGGTTACCCTCGACAAAACCTTCTAAGCCTAAGTTAGATGAGATTAGCTCGACTGTTAGCACGAATAGATGAGACAAGTATCAACAAATTATAGTACATATCTTGGTCTTATGACTACGTACGACCCTGATACTCGGGAGATGTTCTCGCTAACATGAAGAAGTAACGATAACGTTACAACAACAATCGTGTTATAATTACTGATACAATCTCGCAACTTCATCCTGTAAATCGGCTAGAAGTCCATAACACTCAGCTTGCGTCTTCCCTAATTCGCCATCAACAGTATTTCTCAATGCCCTTCTGACTTTTTTAATGACATAGAATAGCGCATCTAGATCTTTTTCTCCGCTCATTTGCTTTCTCCCTGCCGATTCATTTCTTAAGAATTTCCTTGATTTGCTCTTTATGAACTAATGTGTCTACTAAACTGCCTGCAATCTTGTCAAGGTCTCCGTATACACCATTATCACAAATTTTTATTTCATCGATTGCCTTGAATTTCCAAATATTATCGAGCACGTATTGAATCGATAATAGAGTGGTATAAACTACTTTGCCAAGGGAAGTGAGTATGTATTTTTTACTCCCAACTTTCCTTATTATCAAACTATACCGGATCAGGGCTGCTAATCTTTGATAATACTTCTTATGAGTAAGTTGTAGGTTTCTGCAAATGATAAGACTCTCCACTCCAGTATTGTCCTCTTCAGCTATCATTCTAAAAATTGCCAGGGATTTATCTTCTGAGATTGCTGACAGTATGCCTTGTATTGTAGAACTAGTATCTAGTGCGTCTGATATTATGTCAGCTGATGAATGTATTTCTATATTATTGGGAAGAAATCGTGAAATTTGAGGAAATGTGGCACCCATGTATCTGTAAGATACAGATCTTCCTTATTCTACTTTAGTAAGTAGCATTCTTGATTTTTCATATTAGTTAGTTACTAGAACAAAATGTCTATTCTTCGTAATGTTTCAATATGTTCTTGATATTTCAAGTTAGACGTACGTAAACATGCAATAAACATATACTGCTTTATTGAAAAATCATAAGCCATTTTTATAAAAGTAGTAAATGTAGGTCACGTTAATGTAATATATGAGTGGGAAAGGAGAATATACAAGTCTAACACCCGAGTCTGGATGAGGATAGGTTAGTAGATAGTATGGCATCTTTTGAAGCCTGTAAAAATTATGATGAAAGGATCTCAGTCATACATAGAAGTAAATATTATGGCCTCTATACGGAACAGCTCCCACAGCAACAAATTAAAAATGGCAAAGCAGCAAAAAGAGTTTTGCTAGTTGACGACGACCATGACATTAATCTAACACTTAGGTTAGTTTTAGAAGGTAGCGGTTTCAAGGTCGATTCATTTACCAATGCTCTATTAGCATTAGCCAGTTTTAGACCTGGTCTATATGATTTGGCTATATTAGATATCAAAATGCCAGTAATGAACGGATTTGGTTTGTATCAGGAAATTAGGAAATTGGATAACAATGTGAAAATCTGTTTCTTGACAGCGGCTACTGATGTTTATTACGAAGCTTTTCGAAAAGAAGCATTTCCTAACCTTGATGACAATTGCGTAATTCGGATGCCAATCGAAAATGAATTGTTGATAAAACAAATAATGTCAATAATATGTTAGCTCATTAGTTGCTATTACTACCGAGATCGCAGAAGTCAGACGATCGAGATATAAATAGTGTTACAGGGAAAATTGCCTATTGTAGTTCAGCTTTTACTGTTTTACGAAATCGTGAATTTCAATTGCCTGTTTATTTAGCTTGTAACAAACTATTTTTACGCCTGTTTATAGCTCAACAATCGGCATGTCTCTTTTCTGCATTCGCACCTACCCTTAGATTTCCAAGGTTCACAATACCATCGGATTTGGCGGTTTATGGCAGTAATAGTTACTTTTTCCTCGTGAAATAAGCGTATGACAGTTTCTTACCGAATTCAACTCAAACCTCATATAGCGTCTCACATCGGTAAGATTGACTGCTGGTCGAAGACACTCTCCAATACTTCACCTACTGCGTATAAACTTTGGATTCAACTTCCGATTGGAAGTAGCCTAATGACCTAAAAGATCCAAAAAATTTTGTTATTGAATATGAATGACTGGTACACTCTAGAATGGGACGTTGGCTTAGCCTCCCCCAGCACCTGCTCCTCCACCAGTTGATTCCACTTCCAACTCTTGCAATTCCTTATCTTCCTCTGATTTAACTTTAGTGATTGGTTTCAATGTCTCTTTTTGTATATCCTTTTTCCCTTTCATGGAGATATACGTGAAACATACTATAATAAGATACAGTTACTTTTTTTAATAATTTAGGTCCACCTAGCCACCAATGTGATTCGAATAATGTAGAAATCGTTATGCTGTGCAGAATTAGGGGGTCTAAGAGTCAGAAGAAACATGCCTTGGTAGAATGAAAGGATGGTCTTGACTAGTGCAGAAGACATTGTTCGAATTGGATTCAAACGTTGATTATAACAGCAGAAGATCATAATACTCATTATACTAATTAGATCTCATAAGACAATGTAGTGCAATGAGTGAGGACTAGTCAGAACAAGAATTAGTTATGTGGGATGAGAAAATAGAAATGATAGGCATTGATATAAAAGGTCTACTCAAGAGACAGAAACACGACGGTTCAAGCCAAGAACAAAGTTTATGAACTAGATAAAATCGGTTTACAACCCCATAAAAAATCGAGGAACTTTTATTGGCAGACTTTTGGTACTTTTAGAAGCAAAATTTGAATTCGAAGTGATCTTAAACGATCACATTGTCATGTTTTTAGGTCTAATAATCACAAATAACAAATTCATGCTCTTTACCCTCTATCGGCCTTCGCAACGTTCACTTCCTTTAACCTACACGGCAACAACGGAGATCCGGTCATGATATTTCCATTCAGATTATCAACTAATCTTCTATCGGCCAATTACCCTTTGTAATAAATTCTACAAGGTTACGGCTTGGATCTCTAAAGTAAATGGATTTTAATTTTTCATTCCCCCACGTTAGTTCTTTTTCAATTTCGATTTTATTTTGGATCAGTATGTTTTTTGCTTTTTCGTAATCTTGTTTTTCGATTTCTAATGCAAAATGAACGCTTGCAGGTGGAGTTGATGCACCATGGGGTGGAAACATAATTTGGTTTTTATTGGTTGTGCTGTCAGGATTAAATATCAGCAACATACTCTTTCCAGCCTTCAAGAAAACATGTCTACCATGTTCTTCAGAGACGAATTGTAATCCAATATTATTGACGTAAAAATTCTTCAGCTTTTCCAACTCAGAAGAATAGATACATGTTTCAACGATCTTTCTAAACATGAATCATGCTTAGGCTTCTTGATTATAACATTATTCCCTTGTGTTCTTTGCTTGACCAAAATTTCCAATCTGTTGAATGGGTTTAGCCACTCTGCCCATTTTTAAATTGTCATCTACTTCACTTCGAAATGTACTGAAAGCAGCATCTAGTAGGGTTGTGGCAGCCATCATCTATTTGATTTGAACGCTAATGTTACTCCACGTATTGCATCATAACGAAATGTGTATATTTCCTTATCAGATAATGGCATCGATTCTACTTTACCATTCATACATGAAGGACATTTCTCGACTGTATCGCGCAAGTCTATGTATGATGCGCACCAAAAACATGAACCACATAATAAGAAATGTATTTGTTTGTACTTCGCGGTCCTTTTTTTTATTACTATGCTGCTGTTTACGATATGGCAGCATCTCCTCCACTAGTGCTAGAAAAAAAATGTGATAGAAATTTGTTAAATAACATTAATCATAGAGGCACGCTATCCAATAAGAGTGTATCTAAT
>CAKOFP010000021.1 GCA_933226995.1 Candidatus Nitrosopolaris rasttigaisensis
ATAATAACTTTAATAATTATTATTTTCTTGATTTCGCAAAACGAAAATCAATAGGTAAAGTTAGATGCTTTTATGGAAACTTTGGGATGCTTGTCAGAGCTTATAGCTATATCCGAGCTTATGGCTCTAATATAAGAAGGGTTTCGGAAAATGCGGTATTAAATGCAAATTACCTTCTAAGCTTACTAAAAGATGTTTATGAACTTCCCTATGATCGCAGATGTGCCCACGAGTTTGTTTTGTCTTCCAGAAAATTCGGACAAAGAAGCGCACTGAATATTGCCAAGAGATTGTTAGATTACGGCGTCCATCCGCCTACGATTTATTTCCCACTCATCGTTCCTGAAGCGCTAATGATTGAGCCTACTGAAACGGAGAGCAAAGAGGCTCTGGACTTATTTGCATCTGCTTTACGCAGTATAGCTCAAGAATTGCAAGAGAGACCGGATATTGTCATGGCAGCTCCTCACACTACCCCTGTCAGAAGGCTAGATGAGGTACTGGCTGCGAGAAAACCAAACCTACGATGGATTCCATCCTCTGATCAGTCTATAGCTTCGGGCAAGCATCAAGCTGGTGGTAGCATCACTGGTAGCAGTAGTAGTACCAGTAGTAATCATCACTACGATGTCGCGAACTCACGTGATATAAATATTTGATAAAAAAAAGCCATTGCCTTTACCAATCAACGAAATTAATCCATGTCTTACTCGAGTATACGGAGAGAACTCCGCAGGAATGCACCAGCATTAACTCAATAAGGATAACGGGTGACTTCTTCGTCTATCCTGAAGAAAGCTTGGATAAACTTGAAGCTAGTCTAATTGGCACAAAACTTGAAGAGTATCATGTTAGGCAAAAGGTACAACAATGGTTAAGGGGAACTCAGGTCTTCGGTTTTGATTCAGAGTCTCTGACGAAGGCAATCATAGGATGTTTGAATAACGGTGAGACCAAAATTTAATGAAATCCGGCTTTTAAAAACTGGCCATAACAATGGCTACTGGAATATGGCCTTGGATGAGGTTCTTATGAAGAGCATCAGCAAAAGTACTACAGATACTCCTACGCTCCGACTCTACGGATGGTTCCCTACTGCAGTATCGCTCGGATATTTTCAAAGCGTAGACCAGGAAGTGAATGTGGAGAATTGCAACAAAACAGGTATCGACATTGTCAGAAGAATTACAGGGGGTGGTGCTGTATTACATGATTCTGAATTAACTTATTCTTTCATAACAAAAGAGTATCCGCAAAATATACTTGAATCTTACAAGATGATTTGTGATCCCATCACAATTTGCCTGGTTAATCTAGGGTTTAACAAAGTGAGGTTTTCACCGCTAAATGACGTCATTGTCGATGGTAAAAAGGTATCAGGGAACGCTCAAACGAGAAAAGAAGGAATTCTTCTACAGCATGGAACAATATTGTTGGACGTTGACCCTGAAAAGATGTTTACCGTCTTGAAGGTTCCGAAGGAGAAGATTCGTGACAAGCTGATTGATAAGGTAACGCAAAGAGTGATGGGTCTGAACAGGACATTCGACGAGGTCTCCTCTTCGCTTGAGAGCGCATTCTGTGTGAAATTTTCTGCCAAGCTTTTGGTTGATAATATCACAACGCAAGAAATCAGTGATTCGCAGAGGCTCATCACAGAAAAATACGGTACATATAGTTGGAACTGGAGAAGATAGTTAGATAGATAGGTAGAAGTATAGTTTGATAGAGTAGATCTCCTTCGTGCTAAGGCTTATTGCCTTGATTCTTGAAGTATGATCGTATATTATGTATGACGTGGTAGTGATAGGAGCAGGACCGGGCGGTTACACTTGTGCCATTCGCGCTGCCCAGCTCGGAGCAAAGACATGTATAATTGAAAAGAATGGAATGGGTGGAACTTGTACTCAGCGAGGTTGCATTCCTACTAAATATCTTCATTCACTAGGGGACATCGTAAGAAGAACAGCTGCTGCCAAGAAGAATGGAATAAACGCAACAATTCAATTGGACTACAATCTCATTAGGTCAAGGATGACGTCCACAATATCGAAACTTGCGTCTGGAATAGAGATGCTGCTAAAAAGTAATGATATAGATATAGTCCTAGGTGATGCACATATAGTTTCTCAGAATGAGATAGCAGTTAATAATGGATCATCATCTATAGAAACTCGAAATATAGTTATTGCGACAGGAAGTTATCCTACCTGCTTAAACGGTCATCCTTTCAAAGACAACGTACTATCTACTACATCCGTTTTAGAATTACAAACCTTACCGAAGTCTATTATCGTGGTCGGAGGGGGCTATAGTGGTTGTGAGTTTGCTTCAATCCTAAACGCGCTAGGATCTAAGGTGTATTTAGTAGAGGCAGAAAAGAATCTGCTCCCCAGTCTTCCAGTTGAAGTCGGGAATACTATCGAGAAATATATGAGAATTGATGGCATAGATGTAATGACGAACTCTAACGTAGATGAGATCACGGACACGGGCGCCATAGTCAACGCGAAGGAAATTGAAGCAAGTAGCCTACTTGTTTGTATCGGTAGAAAACCGAATATAATCGAAGATGAATTGAATCTGGTCGGAGTCAGTTTCAATTCGAGGGGTATCATTGTCAACAACAAAATGCAAACCCATCTAAACAATGTGTACGCAATTGGCGATGTTACAGGTATGTACGAGCTCGCACATGTTGCGTCAAAACAAGGCGAAGTGGCGGCTGAGAACATAATGGGAATGGAAAGCTCTATGGATTACCACTCTGTACCGGCCTGCGTATTTACATATCCGGAGATTGCTTTCGTTGGTCAGCTGAGCGGCAGAAGGACTGGAGCATTTCCGCTTACGGCGAGTGCAAAGGCCAGTTGTTTGGCAGACACGCGTGGTTTTGTTAAAGTATTTGATGAAGGAGGAATAATTGTTGGAGCATTGATAATTGCACCTCATGCCGGAGAGATGATAGCCGAAGCAGCTCTTGCTGTCAGACTGAAATTGAAAATTGAAGATGTGTATCATACAATCCATGCCCACCCAACACTTCCGGAATCCTTTCTTGAAGCTGCTAGGGATGTTAATAACAATGCAATCGATTTACCTTCCAAAATAAGGAGATCCAACCCACGACAGAATGCTTAGTAGTGGCTATAAAATTAATGTCTGATGACAAATCAATGCTTCTTTTTTTCACGATTCAGTGGGAGTAGCATATGA
>CAKOFP010000022.1 GCA_933226995.1 Candidatus Nitrosopolaris rasttigaisensis
CATACAAATAGTAGTCGCAACACCCGGTAGATTGATTGATCATGTAAAGCAGGATTCTATCCAGTTGGATGAGGTAAAGTTTGTTGTTCTTGACGAGGCAGATAGAATGCTCGATATGGGCTTTATTGATGATATAAAGTCAATATTGTTTTATGTAAGTGAAGACAGACAAACATGCCTGTTCTCTGCAACCATGCCACCAGAAATTATGAGAATAGCTCAGGAATATATGCATGATGCTAAAGAGGTAATGTTGAATCAAGAAGAATTAAGTCTTGACACTATAGAGCAATCTTATCTTGTTGTTCCTGAAAGAGAAAAATTCAAACACCTTTGTAATTTCATTATGAAAAGAGATAAGAAACAGACAATTGTTTTTGCTGCTACCAAACAAAGAACACAAAGACTTGCAAACGAACTAAAACAAGAGGGTTTTAAAGCAATCACAATCCATGGCGATCTTTCACAAAGGGAGAGAGACAATGCAATGTATAGATTCAAGAAAGGTACTGATGACATACTGGTAGCAACCGATATTGCAGCAAGAGGTATTGATGTTCCAGCAGTAGGTCATGTTATCAATTACGATGTTCCAATTGAACCGTTGATGTACTTTCATAGAATTGGAAGAACTGCTCGAGCTGGTGCCACAGGTAAAGCCATATCCTTAGTATCGCAAGATAGGGTTGACGACTTTGGTAGAATTTTGAGGAAGACAGAACACCCAATACGGAGGCTTAATGAAGAGATGGGAATTGCAGTTCCTACTACTCAAAAGCGTGCATATGATAGATATCAACCAAGACCAAGTAATTCGCATAATAGCGGCCACAGAAGTCGTGGTGGTTACGGTGGTAATAGAAATATGCGCAGTTATGGAGAACAGCGAGGTGATAATCGCAGTAATAGATATGGTAGAGATAATCGCAGTAATAGATATGGTAGAGATAATCGCAGTAATAGATATGGTAGAGATAATCGCAGTAATAGATATGGTAGAGAATGGGGTAGAAGTTATCCCTAGCCGAAGAGATAAAATCAGTTATTAATATATATACTGATAATCCATATACGTGTAATAGATTATAATGACTCTACGCATGACGACCTAGAACTGAAGAAAAAGTATACAAATTTTTGAGAACGCCCTAATAGTCTAAGGTATTTAATATCAGCATATAATAGACTGGACAGGAAAATTGATTGATAGATGGGCGAATTCCTGCTAGGCTGTTCAGGTTGGAATTATCCTGATACTGCAGACAAGGGCGGTCGGACAGGAGTATTCTATCCTGACAAGGACACCAAAAAGCTTCGCCAACCGGCAATCTGACTATAACTGGAAACGAGCAATATGTTAATTCTGGTTGGCTAGTTCCTAAGTGGGGAGAACAAATATTTTCGGGCTCCTCACACACATTTACTGCAACGTTTCAAAAAGCTGGAATCTATAGCCTACATGTACTTTGCATCCATGGATGGCAGAAAAGGTTGTAGTAAAGTAACAAGACCAACTAGTACCATTTCTTCTTTTTCTTAAGTTTATTGTCAGCTTGTTACATATATGAATCCAATGCTAATTAGGAAAATGTTCCAAAAGGCTAAGGTTAGTTTAGTTTAGTCTCCTTGGAATAAAATTCCTCTTGAGCTAATATTTTTCTTTTTGTAACTCCGGCACATAATAAATGCCATATTTCTTTGATACATCAACAATCCTGGATATGTCAACAACATAAAAAATGGTGCGCGCACTACTAGTAGCTCCAATCTTAGGATTCGCTACGGCTTGGAGAAACCTGTGTGAGGCCGCATTGCAAAATTATTGTTAGTGAGTCATTATCAAGGTGGCAGCTGCAGAAGGTGTGATATTTACTTATTTCATAATGGCACGTTTTGTCCGTGCTGTGGAATGGCATTAAGGGCTACAACCACTCCTAGAAGAGGCAAAGAAAAACTAAGACAGGAATCGAGCTAGTAACTATAGGGATAACTCTTAAACGTTCACATAACATAGGAGGAGGAATTTAGTTGTATAAGGATAATCCAATATGAGTGTAAACACAAGAATAATAACCAATAAGACTTTTAAATACAGCCACCTTATCCGTGACATGAGATTTATAATTCGTGCCCAAATTCCTACGGAAGCTGGAAACAAAATGGTAAAGGATCCGAACTTTATTAAGAATGTTGAAGACTACATGAAGAAGTCGAAGGCGGAAACTGCATATTTCTTTGAGGCCCATGGTAATAGGACAATTGTGTTCATAGTTGATATGCAAAGTGCTGACCAGATACCTGCTTTGGCTGAGCCATTATTCCAAGAATGGGGTGCCAACGTGGAATTTCATCCTGTAATGACCCTGGAAGACCTGAAAAAGGGAGTACCCGGATAGTGATATAGAGAGGGAATCAGTAGATGTCTAGGTGAACTAAATTAGACCCCTGACAGAGCAGAGAAACCGCTATTCTAGACCAGAACTGATTTCCTTTGTAATTGATAATATTGCTACTCATAAGTTGGATATAACAGCACTAAGCTAGCTAGCGTCTAATAGACTCTAATTGATCAAATCAAATCAATTGATGCGTTGATTCCAGAACGATCAAACTCATCCTATTCAATAAGTAACAAATTCACAAAAAGTTGCAAACAAAATTCTGTTGTCAATGATAAAAGTAGATGATAATAATAATAATATCTTTTGATAATTTTGTCAATAAGGCTGAGGAGAAGGAAGTTTGTTGTAGATATTTTCCAAAGATGAATTAAGAAAAAACGAATGATTCTTGAACCTAGTGATACTTTACGATCCATGGAGTATTTTTATAATAGGACAGGACAGGATATGAGAAACTACTTTGAAGGTTGGTATTGTTTTACCGCTAGCAGGAGAGCAGGCTACAGGAGAAAATATAATTGAAACGGCAAAGCAAAGCTGAAAAAGAAGGGTTTGATTCTTTATGAGTTTGGGAAAGAATTCTTTGGCCATTAAAACCACAAACACCATATCCGGTATCGTCTGACGTGAGCCTTCCAGTTGAGGATGTTAACGCAACAGATGAAATTCCTTGTCCTGTCTTAGCTGAGATCAAGTAATGAAATAATCCTTTATAATTACTCATTCAAATATGTCGTTAATAAAGTCATTACTTAACTCATGACTTGAAAATAGACGCTCAAGAACTTCGTGATGCATGCCGTGATTGTTATTGTGGTTGTGATGTCCGTAGTGTGCGAGAGCCTGTTGTGGTATAGCAAATGCTGCTGCAGTCATAGCTAAAGCTACCAATGATACTGCTAGCACCGCCAGACTGGTACTTGATGATTTGAGCTTCGTATGCGTACGGTGCATTCCTAACAGTGTGTGGCGAGATAGTTAAAGGTATTTGGTGTTGATGCTGGTATGAGCGCAGCGCTGACAATAAACAGGACAGGTGGAAGCTTCAGTCTATACTCGTCGCTGTAGACAGCAGCAACACGATTGATAGCCTCCCTTGCTTAGGCAACCTTGGTCAATGCTTAACTTAACATTTTGATTGGTGCTGATCCCTAGTTAGCGTCTTCTAGTTTGTGTTGGAATTCTATAATGCGATGTATTAGGTCTTGCTGCCAACTGGCAGATTTCATATTTCCATTTTCTAATTAATTAGTATAAATAGGTAAGTAAATAGCACTGCTGTTTTGTTTTAAATCATTACTAAGCAGAATTGGCTCTTGGTGAAAATCTTGTGACGTGATAATCTGGGGTACTACTAGCAGTGCTATTAATATGGTTGGCTAAAGAAGATAATGTTGTTGGGGATGAAGAATAGATCCTGACATGGTGGTGTCGGTATTATTAGGAGAAGATGATGATGCAAACATTGCTGCCGTAAAAAGAGATGATGAAAATACTGCCATGGCTATGCCTAAAATCAATATTTCTGTTGTTGCTAATAAGATATTTCTCATAAAAGACGAATATAACATTCCTAATGCGTGGGGGGTGATGTTCGGAGAGGTAGGAGTTACCTCGTATATGTAATGCGGTTGAAGTAAATGACGCTAATAGATGTCAGACGATTATTTGGAATTTTATTTACTACGTTTATCCTGATCTTGGTATTTATTTTTCTAATAATTGTTATAGCTGAGAAGTTAAGTATAATCACCGCCTCAATTCTGATCATAATGCCATTAATTATTAGGTATGTATTTTACACTATAACTAAAATTTAAAAGTAAGCAAGAACCCTATTCTACCTAATTTAACTCCTCAAAGTGACGAACTAACCCACCGCCGTAGCCTCAGTACCTCCGGAAAATCTACCATGATTGAGCCAAACATACATGCATGCATTATGGCAATCCTCCGCAGGTTCGGATATTACGGAGGTAATTTCTTGTCTGTAAGAGTCTAAGACTAGAGGAGAGTTCCGTATAGCCCGCTAATTATATTAGTTATAGTAGAGTAGAATAAGCAAAGCAGATTTGAGTTTAACCAGGATTGCTCACTCACCTTATACGCTTGTAGTTTGTGAAAAGCCTAATGCTGCAAGAAGAATAGCGCAAGCTCTAGGAACCTCGAGTTTCAAGGAAATATCTGCTTTAGAGATCGTAGGAAGAAGAGGACTGCCACCTGTATTTTCTGTTGTAGACCGTAATAATCAACACTTTGTGGTATGCTCAGCACTGGGTCACTTGTATGGTTTGGTGGATGTTAACGGGAACCGAAGTACGTATCCTGTGTTTGACGTTAAATGGATGCCGATTTTAAAAAAGAGAAATCGAAAAGGCCCAAAGACAGCCACAAGATCTGTACAGATCATAAAGTCGATATTCTTGCTTTCCCAAAAAGCTACAAGGTTTGTTCATGCTTGTGATTATGATCAAGAAGGTGAAGTAATTGGTTATAATGTTCTCGAATATGCGTGTAAGAACAAATATGAAAGTTCCCTAAGAGCTAAATTTTCAACTCTCACAGATGAAGAAATAAGAAATTCATTTGATAATCTGTTAAAACCAAGCAAAGGATTAGCTGGAGCTGGGAGATCTCGCCATATGATAGATTTTATTTATGGAGTTAACCTTTCCAGAGCCCTTACACAATCTTTTAAGGTGAGTAACGATCGCAAAAGGTATTGTAACCTGTCAATAGGTCGGGTTCAGGGCCCGACTCTTGCTTTCGTGGTTGACCGAGAGATGGAGATCAGACAGCATGTCCAAGAACCGTACTGGAATATATCTGGAGAATTTGAAAAAAAAGGACATATAATTAAGGTGCATTATTACCAGCAAAAAATAAGCACATTATCTGAGGCCACTTCAATAGTCAATGCCTGTACAAACGAAGACGGTAAGATTACCGGAATAGAAAATCAAAAGGTCACGTTCAAAGCTCCAACTCCTTTCAACCTCGGTGATCTGCAGAAGGAAGCATATAGGGTATTCAAATTTTCACCCAGCTATACACTAACAATTGCAGAGAAACTATACATTGGTGCATTGATTTCTTATCCAAGAACATCTAGCCAAAAGCTCCCTGCGTCAACAAACTACAAGAAAATTATCTCAGGTCTTTCCAAAATTCTTTTTCTTGGTGGCACCAGCAATAACGAAAGTACTGGCAGCCGTGGTACCTATACTAACCTCGCTAAGAGCCTGCTTGCAAGAGATAATCTTTCTCCAAATGACGGAAGCAAAACGGATCCCGCCCATCCAGCAATTTACCCAACAGGGGAGAAGCCAAAAGGTAAACTTAAGGCAGTTGAAGTCAAATTATTCGATCTCATAATCAGAAGGTTTTTGGCAACTTTTGGCGATCCAGCGATTAGTGGGCACACAACAGTCACGATTCTTGTTAAGGATAACTACGTTTTCAGAGCTGACGGAAAGAAAAAGATCTATGAGGGATGGATGTATTTTTACAAACCATATAATAATAGATCTGACGTTGAAACTGATCTACCAGAGCTACATGAAGGTGACATATTGAGAAATGTGGTTATAAGAATGGATAAGAGGTTTACCCAACCTCCTCCCAGATTCAATCAAGTTAGCTTACTGGAAGAAATGGAAAGAGAAAAGATTGGCACTAAAGCCACGAGATCGGAGGTTATCGAAACTCTCTTTAAGAGAAATTATATTAGTAGTACTAGTACTCACCAAAGAAAAAATAATGGAATAGGAGGAATTGAGACTACGGGGGTTGGATTTGCAATAATACAATCAATGCGCAAATACATGCCAAGTATAGTATCTACGGATCTTACTAGATCTATGGAAAAACAACTAGAACATATTGAGTCAGGCAAAGCCAAGAGTTCGCTTGTAATAGGTTATGCGATAAATAAAATAAAAAAAGCAGTAGTATCTTTCAAGGAAAAGGAGACTGAGATAGGCCGTCAAATAACTGATGCAGTAATAAGTACTCAGAATAAGCATCAGCAGAGAGTGCTAGGGAATTGTCCTAGGTGTAGTAAGGGCGTCCTAAAAATCATAAGATCAAGTATAACAAAAAAAAGATTCGCAGGATGTTCTAATTATTCTTCTGGTGGATGTAAGGCAATCGCTCCACTACCACAGAAAGGATCAATAGAAACTATTGACAAGACCTGTGCTCTATGCCGATGGCCAGTAGTCAAGACCGTCTTTGCAGGTCAGGCAAAACATCACTGGGAATTCTGTATTAATATGCAATGTCCATCAAAAAAGCAACAGCAATAACCCCCCTAGTTCTAGCTCGTCGGGTGTTTTAAATGGGTGTTGAAAAACGAGATCAAGATCACTTAGATTTGTGCCGCACCCCCATCCACGAACAGTTCGATACCGGTGACATAACTGCTGTCATCCGACGCGAGGAATGAGGCGACTTTCGCTACTTCGTCAGGACTTCCCATTCGACCCAGAGGCACGGTGCTCACGAGGTTCTTCTTTAATTGCTCG
>CAKOFP010000023.1 GCA_933226995.1 Candidatus Nitrosopolaris rasttigaisensis
ATACATAACGGTCTGAGAAACCAATTCAAATTCCCTGGCAGGGAAAATTAGTTATCCTGTAGGCTACTAAGCTAGTTTCCATCAAGTAGCAAATTCAGTATTCTTAATGTTAGTCTTCTACAAAGTTATTTGCACTTGCAGCAGCCAATTTCATATGGTCTGTCATATGTACACTGTACACAAGTATAGCGTACCCTCCCGGGAGGGTGCTTTTACTACATTTTTATGAAAAGTTTTAAAAATTAATGCTGCATATGAGCATACGAACAAGGCCTCTTGAGTGTCATGGTGACAGTTCTAGAAATTACAGTTTGACCTACCCAAAAGACCAGGGTAGGAAAAAATGACGTATCAAACTTAAGATCGCATGGCAGAATTATCGAAATTATCGTTAAGTGCGTGGTGACGATATGGAATTGTCGATTCTTCTCAGGAGTGCCGGAGGCGGGACTCGAGCCCGCGACCTTTCGATTATGAGTCGAACGCTCTGACCAAGCTGAGCTACCCCGGCAAGCTCAGCAGCGTTCAGCATTCACATTTTTTGAAACATAATATATTCTATTCAAAGATTGAATCTATAGGTGTTGACGTTTGTCTTCCTGTCTGTAATGCCTACGAAGATGCAAAAAAACAACCACTTAAGATAACCATTACTTTTACGAATGAACACCACATCTTGACGTACAGTTGCTGCTGCTGGCTATTCTACCCTGTCCATTTCGGGTTCTTTGCTCAGATCTGTTTTCGCCAAGTCCAATTTGGCAAAACTCCATGATCACCTAGCAGACAGCTTCTCCAGTTATCTCTTCTCGACGTCTAGGAATTTGTCACCGGTTTTCTTTGATGTGACAATGGAAGATACAGTCTTTTTATCCTTTTCAGTCGCTGTCTCTGTTTCTCCTGTGTCATAATCGTTGACATTGGTAGACAACTGCAAAAATCTTATCTTCTCGCTCATATGTTTGGTCGTCCGGCACGGGTGCTCCCGCTGGATTGAATGGTCCTTTGCTCTATTAGTGGCCCTGCTGCTTTTGTTCCTCTTGCTGGAAGTTTTCAAGTTAATACGACTTGTACAAACAAAAACATATTTGTTTAGCTCGAATAACGAGAATTGATAGTAAAGTTAAGTATTTTGAATCTCATAGATTTAAGTCTAGATTCGTAGACCAATTCGGCAGCACAATTTCTCAACAATGTGTATATCATTCCTAACAAAAACTAAACCTGTGTCCACAGCAAATGAGTTATCGGTTCCGATGCAAGAGAATACAAGAGATCTTCCCTCCGGAGACTCGTGTCCAAAATCTGGCGAACTTTTTTCTCCCATTGTTGGGTATAATGATGTTAAGAAAATCTTTGGCCTGTCAATTACTTCTCAGAAGCCTGTTCATATACTACTAGTTGGTCCGCCCGCGTCGGCTAAGACACTCTTCATGCTAGAGTGCATGAAGCTAGAGCGGTCCTACTTTACTCTTGGCAGTCACAGTACAAGGTCTGGTATGCTAGAATATTTATTCGAAAAACGACCCAGGTTTTTGATCGTAGACGAAATTGAACATATGGGGATAAAGGACCAAACAGCCCTATTGAGCTTGATGGAAACTGGCATTCTTTCTGAAACGAAATTCCAGAAGACACGAAACACCCAACTCAAAACATGGGTGTTTGCTACGAGCAATGGCACCCAGCGAATGCTAACACCGTTGTTATCGAGATTTGTTACCTTGCATTTTAAACAATATAAGTTTGACAACTTTCATGAAGTGGCATCCCACATGCTTGTGCAGGAAGGTGTCGGGAGTCAACTGGCCTCTAAGATAGCAAACGCCGTGTGGTGGAAAATGAAATCAAAGGATATTAGGGACTGCCTGAAAATAGGCCGGCTCGCAAAGAGTGAGCAAGACATAAATTGGATTGTAGACACGTTTAGAAACTATAGATGAGCACAGAATTGGTCACACCTATCTAAGATTCATCGAGTTCCATAACACGAGAAAGGCGATGAAAATTTCAACCAAAGTTCCGCTTCTTCACGCAAGCCACGCCCAGTTCAGCATTTCAGATATCGCCTGACTTTTTCATCCTGTCTATTTCGTTATCTACAGCTTCTCCCATAGCATCGAGTTCTCCAAGATTCTTGAACTTCTGGTAGGTCAGCCTTTCTAGTAATTGCAAAACACTTTTTACTGAACGATACTGCGGTATCTGCGGATCGTTTATTTCAGCGTACAATCCTATTCCTTGCAGGTTATTCAGTTTTGCAAAACCCAATATTAAACCGTTGAAACCTGTGATCAGTGATGATGACGGTGTGGGTTCAATTCCTAAATTTTTAATTTGCTCTGTCAATGCCTGAGATGTCGTAGTGACGAAGGTCTTGGGTTTTTTCTGTAATTCCCTTTCAGTATGAAATGCACCTAGTGTGTAAATCAATTGAACAGAATATTTTTTGGCGATATCGATCACATCTTGGCAGAGTTTGTATAACTCCTCGTTTGTTTGCGGTTGCCCCAGACCTCCCCCAAAAACTATTACGTCTTGTGCATATCGGTACTGCCATCGTTCTTGTTGGAAATCGATGTAACCGCCTCGGTCCGTTACATAATTTGGATAACAAGCAGAGACATATCTAAATGGCAATGTATTGAGATTCTTATTTAGAAAATGTATAGCAACGCTGCCGATATCGCCCATATCTTGCATCGCGGCAACGAGTATCGGCTTTTTGATATGTGGTGTCTCAATGTCTGTAAATTCCATGTACGTAGCTTGCTTATCCGGAATAAAAAAGATTGTTAATCATGGCTAACTGCGCATGAGGGATGAACTCTGCAAAATGAAACTTCGGTTGTGAGCTACAAGTTTAACTATTCCTAGCTGATCGCTAAAACCTCCTCTCTAGTGTGTCTTGCTACAGAATTGTAGGTGAGGGTTGGAACTTTGTATGAATCAGTTTACTTGATGACTACCTGTAGTATTCGTAAACAAAACAATTGAGCTAGCGTGAAAGCCTTGCAACTTATATCTCAGAATGCACTTGAAGAATCAGCAGATGACTACTTCAACGCCAGTTCGTAGGGTAATGAATGAAAAGCTTGAAAAGATTATAGTGAATAGGACAGCTCAGGAAGCGGCACACAAAATGGGTGCTGTGAATACCAGTTCGTTGATAGTCACCGACCTAACGGACAAGCCAATAGGCATAATAACGGAACGCGATCTGGTAAGAAGAGTGGTTGCTAACGATGCAAACAGTAAAACAGTTCTCATAAAAGATATCATGGCTTCTCCGATTGTTACAATCGATGCGAATTCTTCAGTTGAAGCAGCCGCGGATTTAATGCTTCAGAATAAAGTGCGCCACTTGCTCGTGGTTGAGCATGAAGATGTAAACATGCCGTTAGGCATTATTACTTCGACTGATTTTGCTAGTTACCTAATGGAAGGAGATGATGGTAAATAACATCTTCGATAATTCGCGTGTCTCTACCGAGTACTAAGCATGTGTTTAGTGGTTGTTCTCGATTGGGCTGTGCTAATATAGGTGGATACCTGCGAAACCATCGCTGAGAACATAATGGTTTTCTGATTGTCATTGAAATTAAGGGCAGGAGGGAAGTTGCTCACGCTGGGGCAGCTTGGGCATTGTACAAAGTAAGGCATTCTTCGACATGAATGACCCCCGTTTAAATAGATGGATGGTTCGCTGGAAATACAGTTGCCTCGTCTTGGGGTGAAGTGTATCGACTGTATACTCCCAGTTGCTGATCACCATGGACGTAGATGGAGAAAGTAACTACGACCCTTCATCATAATTAATACCTGAGACAGCGAGCCCTTCATAGGGCTATTTTCATGGTATGACAAACGGCACATGAGTTATTGGAACACCGAATGGATGGTCTGGATTTATAGTTGAAGTTGGATGTTGAATATTTTGGTATTTAGAATTATTACTATGAGGCGCGTTTGAAGTAGCAAGGTTGCTTTTCTTAGTATTGTTATTACTACCATGGGCATGTGAGGATGGCGTAAGGCTACTATTGCTATTGCCGCTACTAATCGTATTTAAAGGCAAAGTATGTTGGTGACGATTCTTGATTATAGAATTATTATTATGAGCTGCGCTTGAAGTGTTATTGTTATTGTTATTGTTATTGCTATTAGAAGCATCGTTAGATGACGTAAGGCTATTATAGTTAGTACTACCCGGACTAGTAACTATAACAGGTCGGGGACTTACGTTAAACGTTTTTGAAGCTGATTTGCTATCATAACTTGGAAAATATACTTGCGCAATCACTTTATACTTACCTGTTATATCTCTGGCACTAACTATCCAAGAGTATGAAGCCTTGCCGTTGTTATCCGTAGCGCCTTTGAATTTCTTAAGTAATCCTGATGAACTACTAATGTTTCCCAAAACCGAACTCCCCATAATTGCTTTAGTCGAATTTTTATCAACAGCCATAATAGTCACAATTTCTGTATCTCCTGGATGAACAGTACTCTTCCCTATCCGAATTGAGAGTGATAATAATGACACTCGGTGGTTATTATTGTTTAGAGGCGAACGTTTAGACGGAGAAGTATGAATAGCATTCGAAGTGCTAGTAGGAGTCGAAATCGCGGCCGCAGAATTTATTCCTCCATTTGTACTCAATGTTGTTTGTAGGTTCTGATGACTTGGGCTAGTTGGAGTAGTAACAGTACCTACACCAGTTACGTTTACACTATTATGTGACGCCAAGGTAGGTTCATTGTTACATGCGAATTTAGCAGTTATTTTGTTCTGACCTTGTTTAATAGCGGTGTAGGCTGGTGAAAGAGTAAAGTTCCATTTTGAAAAGTCGTTATGTCCTCCAGGTGAGGCGTCGTGATATGGGCTGATACTATTTACCTTAACTGACACCTTGCAGCCGGAAGTTGCATTGCCTGTAGAGGTTCCGTAGATTAATAGGTCTTTACCAACTGGAACTTGTTGGCCTTTAGTAGGTAAGGTAATCTTGACGAGGTGGGGTGGTGGTAGCTGTTGTTGCTGATAATGTTGTAATATTGGTGAGGGATTGGTAGAAGCACCAGAATTCTGAGCGTTTGGAAATAATATTGATTGGCCATACGCCGTATTATCCAAGTTGGCATTATCTAGAAGTAGGACAGCTATGGCAACTGTCCCGACTACGAAAAGCGGTATAGGCAGATATGGTTTAATTTTGACTAGTTCATGCCTCATGATATTTATGAAAGTAAAGATAACAAACGATAAAAGTAAAATGATTCTTGGCAGTAGTAAATTGTTTTATTATAATCCTGCAAACAACAATTATAATAACACAGACATAACTTTTTTTGCTTCAAAAGCTATTGGTTTTTTCACCTCTAATTCAAGCCAAAGCTTCTTCGGTTTGGACGAATCTTATAACAAATGATAACGATTGCGACATTGATAAAAAAATAGATCAAGTGTTTTTACCTAATCGCAGTTGGTATGTTCTCGTTTATAGATGCGCACATCGGAAAAGTGGCTTAATCAATTTTTTTTATGATCCCTAAGATCAAAGGTTCAATGAACCAGACTTATCTGGGACTCTATCATCTCGGTAGTGGAACGAGATCGGTACAATATGATAAAATACTAAATGACTATTTAGCATTTCCAGTTTTCGTCCAGGGGGGGCGGTAGACTTAAGCGTAATACGCGTCCTCTGAGACAGAAATAAGATTAACAGCAACATCGAGAAAGTTATTTTGATCCAAAGAAATGAACGGAGAGCATGGTGAATGTACTGGCGACGGCAGTTACTATGGCCTATATGAGACCATACTAATTTAGTTTTTTTTGGATTATCATAGTGAGTGAGCCTGCTATGATGCCACCATAGAACTTTCCGTTGCGATTTTTTTTGCCGCATCATAAATTATCTTTGCGATGTATGGCTCGATTCCTAATGCAGCCGAAACTGCCCCTGGGCCCTCCAACACAATAGACTCTATAGTTAACCCAGCTCTTAGCAACGACTCTTTCAGGCCAGGAGCTAATTCTAATTGCTGAATACCTGATTCCATGTCACAGTTACATATACATTTATTCTATTTAATATTTACTTCAAATTCTTATGTCTCTCTCTTTCATTCTATGATCTCATTTCCGGTCAAATTGCTGTGTTCACTCCATCTGTATGTAACGAACTCATTATTATAGGTGGATTTGGTACTCTTTATGCGTCTGTCTTACACAAACTACTAATCAGGCAGAAGACTTTATTACCAGCGTTAGAATGATCTCTTGATTGAGCCCCACTAAAAATGTCGAAGCGTTGCTTAAGCTGTACGAAATATATGATCGGCACAGAGATTCCGTACTTTGGTTTCTTGAGGATCTAGATGTCAGTAGCTACGAAGAATATGATCAAAAGTATGCAGGGGCCTCAAGTTCGAGGGGCCATTTCACAACGGTTTGTGGCTTTTTTGAGTTGTCGGGGGTTCTCGTTAATTCTAGATTAATAGATCAAAAGCTTTATTTCGACGTGTTCAACCCCGCTCCATTTTGGGAGAAGTGCAGAGTGATTGTGGAGGGCATGCGAAACCATAGGCCCCATATCTACGAAAACTTTGAATCACTTAATTCAAGACGATTAGAGTGGCAAAAAAAGCGGAAAGACAAGAGAGGAGTCGCGAAGACGTAAAAAAATTGGTGCTATTCGTTACATTTGAAATACTAATATAAGAAAAACAAGTTGTTCTGGTTTTAATAGTCGCTTTGCATAACATTTTCTATGATGCCTTTCGGTGTAGATGTCCTCGGAACCCTGAGCGAAAAGCTAAAACAGCTAATGAACGAAACTCAGGATCATCACCGTTCATTTATCGATACGACGAATCTATACAAGGAGGAAAAGATTAACGAAACGGATTTCTTTTCTAAAATTCTTAATTACGTGGTCACGATCTCGGCTCTGACTTTCCTTACGATTAGGGTAATTTTGGAATTGAGGTCTGCGTTGGAAAAGGGCACGAGTATAAAAGATGCTAGTGGCGGAGCCACATCTTCGTCTTCGGCTGCCCAAACTGCCGGCTTCGGGATTGGCAGTTTTCTATCTTCTGTCGATACCGTAGGGCCGGAGTATTCTGTGCCTGCTCCTCAGAACAAAGAGGCGTTGCATTCAAGAAAAATGAAGATCGGCGGTCCCTCGACAATTACACCATCCAAGACCTGCAAAGAGTGCAGAGCGATACTTCCGATCCGTGCCAAATTCTGCGGTACTTGCGGCAATAATCAGGAGAACGATTTACGCTAACCTAATATCCACGCACAATCTATTTCCATCGAGCAACCTCGGATGCTTATGAGATACATTATGGAGCTATATGAGGCAGCTGAAGATACTGCAACAGAAGGACCCTAGATTAAAAAACAGGTGGTACCTATAAACTGGAGATTATGGATGGGAAAATTAACGTTAGAGTCAGGCTAGAATGCTCATCAATTCATGAATTGAGTCAGCAGATATTTGGAGATATGCCAGTTTATCCTGGCGAACCACAGCCAGAATTTAAACCTTATTTTACAATCGGAACAGATAAAGTCAATGTTTCTCAGCTCCGTTTAGGGTCACATACCGGCACCCATGTCGATGCCCCTAAACATTTCTTCTCTGAGGGGAATAGTGTAGATAAAATAACACCGGAGACATTCATAGGTGAAGCGGTAATTTTGGATATGTCGTACAAGCAAATGGGTCAAGGGATAACAGACGCTGATCTCAATAGTTATTCGAACAGCGTGAACGCCAGAGACATCATTTTGCTTTATACTGGCTCCAATGATCCATTACATGAGCAAAATAACGCTCGGAAAAATTTCTCTTACCTTGAAACATCTGCAGCTCGTTGGATCGTGACTCGTAAAGTCAAGTGTCTCGGGATAGATTCATTCAGCGTGGAAAAGTATGGCTTTGCTGAAGGTACAGTGCACAAAACATTATTGGCTAAAGAGATAGGCATCATAGAAGGCCTTAGTCATGAGTTGAAAAACTTTGTGGGAAAGAGGATGTTCCTGGTTTGCCTACCACTATTGCTTAAGGGAATAGACGGATCGCCTGCGAGGGCAATCCTTTTTGATATCGTGTGAGATAATCAATAAGTAGCTACAAGTAATGGATAAAATGGCGTCAAGCAACATGATTAAGAAATTATAGCAAGGATCAACTTTATCCATGAATTCTTCGGCCCTGCTATTTTTGGCAGTAACGATTTCTATGGCGATCGGTGTGTTGTTGCCACAATTTAGTAAGATTTTTGCGCCTTACATTTTAGTCTGGCTGGGTGGCTTATTATTTCTTAACCTAATCCAGTTAAATACTTCAAAGCTAATTTCGGCTTTTGTTCATGCAAAACAGATTGCGTTATTATCATTAACTAAATTGGTGGTTTTGCCGCTAGCATTGTACGCAGCTACAGCCGTCGTTTACCCACCAATGGCATTGTCAGTGCTCCTGTTATCTGGGATCTCTACTGGACTTGGGGCGCCGTTCGTAGCAAATTTTGTGGGCAGTGAGTTGACTCTAATTGTGGGACTGATTATAGTCACGTCGTTAGCTGTGCCATTTGTTCTCCCTCCGATCGTGCATATACTGTTTGGCTCACACTTCTCTATGCCTGTTATACATATGATAGTATTGCTTGCGGTAGCCTTGTTCATCCCTTTGCTTGCAGGATGGTTTACAAAGAAATTTGCCCCGAAAATAGCTGAAATTGTTTCCGAAAAATCCCTTTACCTTTCGATTGGTCTTATAGTGCTAATAAACATGGCATTGTTTTCAAAATTTTCAACCTTCTTCTTCGAATCTCCCTTATTCGTTGTAGAGATGGTTCTAATAGCATTCCTGTTATTCGGCATATATGGAACGGTCGGTTTTGCACTGACTTCATTTACCACTGGTGTTACAAGTCGCACCAGATCTGAAGGGACTACTACTAATTCTAAATCGAACACCAAAATGGAATGGAATCGTACTGCAGCAATCGACGGCCTTATTGCAATGGCGTACGTGAACAATATCCTAGTGGCAGTGTTCGCAGAACAATTTTTTGGTATCCAAACCGCGGTCCTCCCAGCATTATACAATATTCCTTATTATATTGGGATCTTAGTCATAAAGAAGTTATATTCAGTACCAGTACAGCCAGTTAGGGATTAAGCGAAACTATAGGAGACGAAGTGTAACTACAGGAAGCGATCTTCATCAAAAATCCGAGACCATCAGCCATGATGTGAAGCGCCATGATCGTCAATTTTTATTTCGACATCACC
>CAKOFP010000024.1 GCA_933226995.1 Candidatus Nitrosopolaris rasttigaisensis
GGTAATAATGGCATAAGGTTGTCGCACTATGGTTTAAAATAGATGAGGCAAAAAGCAAATTTATGTTAGGAACTGTATCAACACTAGGCCCTTTCTAAAACAGCATATAAACGGCGCATAATTGTAGTGACGGTCAGAATTTAACATATCATTCCAGAACAATAGATCATTTATTTCTAATTGGTCGTCGATGACATATATCCTAAGGAATATGTTGTACAGAGAATGACATAAAGATACATGCAAGTTCACATCCGCCACTGGTTGATGTGAGACGCTACCTGACGCTCACAAAACTAGCCTAAAAACGGTGGAGGTATTCTATGACATTGTGAATTATATCTCTACCATATTCCACGAGATATTATTTTGAGTGGCTAGCAATGATTAATAGACCGATGTGATTGAGTTCATGGAAAGTGTGACGACATGAGATGCGAGAACCCTGTCATGAATCAGATCCTTGATGCTTACAAACCAATGTGGTCGCTAAATCATGCTATTTCTCTAATGGGTTGGGACTTTGAGACTTATATGCCTAGGAAAGGCACGGAAGAAAGAGGAGTTGCCGATTCTCAACTTCGCATGCTGCACAAGGATCTTCTGCTAAACAAAGATTTTGTTGGTCTTGTTGACTCAGCGAAGAAACTGGGGAGCCTTAGCGATTTAGAGAAGGGCATTATACGAGTACTCAACAGGGAAATAACCAAGCAGATCAAGATACCCAAAGAGTTGACTGAAGCAGAATCTCTGGAAAGTATAAGGGGCAACATGGTGTGGAGGGAGGCGAGAGAAAAATCTGATTTCATGATGTATGCACCCCACTTGAAGAAAATGATAGAAATAAAGAAGCAAATCGCTGAGAAGATAGGTTATGAAAAGCATCCGTATGATGCGCTTTTGGATAAGTTCGAGGAAGAGCTTACAATAGATGATTTGGATAAAGTATTCGGTGCGTTGACTCCGCGTATTCAGAAGATTCTGAAAAAACTCGTAGATTCAGGCAGCCCATTTTGTAAGGAGAGCAAACTTAGAAAATCAAAGTATGATATCCAAAAAGTTGACGAGCTCAATCATGACATTTTGACTCTCTTGCAATACGACATGGAACGTTTCAGAATGGATGTATCTACTCATCCTTTCACTGAGACTATGGGCCTCAACGACGTAAGAATAACTACTCGGTATGAAGGGACCGATTTCAAAAAGTCGATATCTAGTACTATTCATGAAGCTGGTCATGCCTTGTATAATCTGCAATGCGATCAGTCATTGTCTGTTACTCCTCTTGAAGGCGGATCTTCGCTTGCGCTCCATGAATCTCAGTCAAGGTTTTGGGAGAATATTGTGGGCAGAAGCCTGCCTTTTGTTCAATTGATAGCTCCCTTGATTAGAAAGCAAGTAAGTTTCGCAAACCACGCAACAGATGAGGAGTTGTACCTGTATTTCAATAACGTCAAGGCTGATTATATACGAGTTGACGCCGACGAAGTTACATACAATCTCCATATAGCAATAAGATATGAGATAGAGAAAAAAATATTTGGAGATGAGCTCAGCGTCTCTGAGATTCCTGAATTCTGGAACGATAGAATGGAGCAACTGCTTGGAGTGAGACCAACTAAGGATTCACAGGGGGTGCTTCAAGATACTCATTGGAGCAGTGGCCTCTTTGGCTATTTCCCAACTTACACTTTGGGAAACTTGGTTTCAGCGATCATTGCTACAAAGATGCGCAAAGAGCTGGAGGGTAACGAGGAAGACATCAAGAGTGGCAATTTCAAGCCCATCAGAGAATGGTTAAGATCAAAAATACATCAGCATGGATCTGCCTATGCTCCCAAAATGCTTCTTAATAATACCTTCAATGAAGGCTATAATCCGGATTACTTTGTGACCTACATAGAGACTAAATACCTTGGGTCCTGAACCCTAGCCTATTTGGTTAAAGCCATATTCTAATTCTTTTAATACTATTTTTTTTGATTTCGAAGGACGCGGATAACCTTAAAGCATAGTCAATAGAACCCGATTACATGCAGGAACCTATCCCCCATAATGATCAGTTCTCCATTAAAGAAAAGAGTCCTGACACTATCTGACCCTGATATCTATATTTACCAAAGCACTAATCTATAAAAATCTATGAAAGCAAGGGTAATTCATAGATTATATTGTAATAGGAAATCATAGACATTTTGATATATTTTTGTTTCACGGCTTACTAAACGTGAACCTATGGTCTATAACATCTAAGAACGAAACAAGTCTGCACCTGTTGAGGTGCACGGTAAGGTAGGACAGTTGAACTACCAGATCCTAGAGTGACATTATTAGCCAGTGATTTTCATCTTTCTTCGTTCAGGTGAAACATGAAATCTATAATACCAGAATAGAGCACCCTGTGACGTAAAATATATTCCAAAACAACAGGTTTTGCAGACGGCCATTTACAAAGTCAATTACATACCCCTCATTCGCGACTGCATTGACTAATAGAGAGAGGGATGAAAGAATCCATGGAATTGATTGTACATCGTCCTTTCGTAAGCTAATTAGTATTATCATTGAGGGTACAAATAACATCAGATCCAAAAGTGGATAGGTGATAGTTACCACAAAAGCCGTAAAATCACCTTCAGTATGTGATGAAGGAAACAGGTTATTCACAATGTAAGTAATGAACAACAGTGTCATTATCGAAGTTAGAATGACTGTCATCAATTTGATCTTACTGCGTATGAATCGAAGAACTGTGAACAAATGTGCTGCAAGGAATAGATATCCGATAAACCATAAAACATCTGTAACAGATACAAGTATTTGCTCCTCAATACCTAAAGCAAAATAGTAATAAGCAAGAGTCAGGTCTGCAGCGAACCAAGAAATAATACCTAGCGTTAAAAACAAATATGATCTACCGTGAACTCCATGGAGTCCATGACGGTATACTACAATTATACCTAAACTAGATGCAATAGCTGCTGTTATATTTAGAATCAAAAAAGTATAAGAA
>CAKOFP010000025.1 GCA_933226995.1 Candidatus Nitrosopolaris rasttigaisensis
TTTCACACTTAAACGGCTTTTCGAATTCCATAAGAAACCGCTCCCTTTTTTCTTGTGGTGTTTCAATGATACCGTCAGACTTTGCTTCAGCTGTTTTTATCATAGCCAATTACGATAAAAAAATATTTTTTGGCTTATTTACCTTAAGTAAGATACTTACGTTAAAATCATTAAATTTAGATCGTAATTACATATTCTGGCCATAACGATGGATTCACAAGCTTTTTTTGAAATGGTTCTTTTCCAACCTAATTGATGCCTTTGCTCTCCTGTGATGGACCTTTGGAGTGTCCAGCACCGCACACAAGAGAATGACCGATGTCGTTTCTTCCGAGTTTATGTCTTGGAGAATTGTACTGTATACCATTTTCATATTTGCCATTTTGTGTATTTTTTGTAATTTTTATTAAGTTTCTGCATATTTTACGGTTTTGTGCTTCAGAATATTCAAAAAGTTTTAAAAATCAATACCAAATTATGACTGGCAGCAGAACAGAAAACACTAAAATACCAAATCACTGCAGAGTCTGCCATAATGCCTACTGCATATATATTAGTAAACTGCACTCTCGGATCCGAAGAAAAGATTATCGCCGAAATTTCAAAATTACCAGATATCAAGGAGGTAAGAGGAACTTACGGCGTTCATGATGTCTTCGTGAAGGTAAAATCAGATAACACAGAAGCGATGAATCATACTATTACGAACAAGATTAGAAAAATACCAGGAATAACCTCAACCGTAACTCTGGTAGTTATCGACGAGCAAGGTGGAAAAGAGAGCGCTTAATTTTACTTTGCTGGTTGTTTCTTTTTATCTTCTTCCTTTATCCTCTTTATCTCATAGATAATTAGAGCAGTAGTCGACAGAGCTACCGCCCAGCCAATCGATCCTATTATAAGATAGGCGGAATAGAGAGGGATTAATAGGGAAATAGCAGCAGTTACTGCCCCTAGCCACCATATGATGATTAATGTCTGAAGGCTAATTCGAATCATATTTCTTCCTTAGCCTCTCATATCCTCGTCAAAGCCTTTGATGTACCTTAAGGTTTTTCCACATTTGGAACATTTATTGTACTCATTAAAATCGAAATCATTGTACGTTCTAAAGGAAAATGAGTCCTCATGACTGCAAAATACTCTACGGATTGCCCTTATAACCATCTCAGCATCTCTAGGTATAGAAGGGATTCTTTATTCTTTATTCTTTCAAAGCCACCCTGTTAGGTAAGTATGCCGCCGGTGAGATTTGAGCTCACGACAGCTCGGTCTTCAGCTTCACTCCTGAGTGTGTTTCAGGTCGAGTGCTCTCCCAGGCTGAGCTACGACGGCACTTGTTTAACATAGTTAAACAAATCCTATATAATTGATACTTGTAGTCATGCTTGCCCCCCCGTTCCTTGCCAATCCAAACCTACCTTTGAACTGGAGTGGTATGTCATATCTGCCTCATCCGTTCCAAAGTGAGAGTTAGGCATTATATTGAGAGTGTATTGAGAGTGCTAAAATGTTCGATTGATAGTAAACAGCAACAATAGCAAAATGCTTCCAGAATCAGCGAAAATGGAAAATGTTCATAGATTTTCTTGCCACTGAAGTTGCTCTAATTACTACGAACAGCTCAAAATATGGTCCTAATGCGATGGCATTCGAATGGACCATGCAGATTGCATATGATCCAATATTAATTGCTATCTTCATACATGAGTCTCTTGGAATATTCAAGAGACAAATGGGTTTGCAGTAAATATGGCCTAAGAACAACAATCTGAACTTGTAAACATAGCTGGTGGATATTCTGGAATAGAAATTCAAATACGTTTGATACATATCCTTCAAAATATATTGACGTTCCAATGATCAAAAACTGTACTGCAAATTCAGAATGTAAAGTTAAGGCAATTCAGACATTTGCGGATCATATCAGGGTCCGTCGGTGAGGTGGTAAGAGCAACATTTGATGAAAAGGAATTGCCTTTGATATATACGCGTGGCAGCTACAGGAGGCTTTCAGATCAGCGGAGGAAGAAAAAGAATTGTAGTAAGTCATTCACACTTTGTAGAATTCAAAACAATGTCAAAGGGTCAGTTTATTTTAAAAGCAGCAGTGGCCATCATTCGTGATGAAAATAATAAACTGCTCCGCATTACCGACCAATCATTTCGCAACTTTTTGATGCTTCCTATGGTAGGTGTAAAAAGAGGATCAAACTACGCAGATACACTCCATAAGTATTTAGAAACTATAGGAATAATTACAGAAATCGAGAGTATCTTGGGAATTGAAAGGATTATTCTAATGTCCAATTATCCAGATGGCCAGACGGATGATGAAAAAGAAAGCAAAAGCAGTAGGGAATTAAGGGCCAATTTTATTAGCTTAAGTTGTAAAATGAAGTCTATGAATGAAGAAAATGGCTTGACAAAGCTCCAAGGAACACTTTGTTAAGAACCTTAGTGAACAACAGGACAAGATAATGTTTACCGCAATCAGACAATAAGATATCTTCTCATATCAGCAATTGTCCGCAAGAACAAGTATGAAACCAATACTCTCATTATGATCTCTTCATGTATACTTACTAATTCATTCGGATGCGCACACCTAAATTATTGCTTCTCAATAACATGTGGCTACAGAATAGCAAAATAGATATACTTATCCTATCATTTAATGAATCTGCATGGCATCATCATCGTCAACTTGTACGAATAATAATAGGAGGCTCGGAGCCCCTACTTATGCTAGTTGTATTCTAGGTGCAGCGGGCACATTGTCATTATTGTCGATTGTTTATTTACTATTAATCGTTACCAACAGCAGTAATGGTGATGCGTATGCTCAACAATATAATGCACCATCACAACCTACTACTCATTCCTCTCTAATCCAAAAAACCACCAACAATATCACCAACAATAATAATATTTTGTCTGACGCAGGAACAGCAACAACTAAAGTAAAACCTGATAAAGTTACACTGATTTTAGGAGTAGAGACGACCAACCAAACTGCAAAAGCAGCATTGAGTACAAATTCAGCTACAATAAACAAAGTTCTCAATGTGTTATTATCAGCAGGTGTTAAGCAAAATGAAACAAGCACATCTGCATTTAGTATATCTCCAAACTATAACTATTCGCAAGGACGAAACATATTAACAGGATTTACAGTAACTAATTCCATACAAATTGAAAGCTCAAAGATTAATGACACAGCTAAATGGGTTGATACTGCAATATCTTCTGGAGGAGCTACAAGTATAAACAGTGTTGCTTTTACATTATCAGATAAGAAGTTACAAGAAGTCAAAAATGGCTTAATAAAACAAGCAATCAATAACGCAAGAAGCAAAGCCGACATAGCAGCTTCTGCTCTAGGATTAAAAGTGCTAGGAATAAAATCATTGTATCTTAATGAGTTTGAGCAACCCCCTACTCCCCCTCAATCATTCTTACAAAAGCAATCTTTAGCAACGCCAGCTAGTGCTAGCGCAACCCCAATCATTTCAGGACAACAAGATGTGTCTGTAAGTGTAAGCACTGATTGGTTAATGAAGTAAAATATAACAAAATAAGATGAATTAGCTTTAAAACGCCCTACTTCGCTGGACATAACAGACCAAAAATATCACACTTTGCTGCGAATACAGCATAGCGAGGCAATTTTCGTCAATTCAGGTAACTTTAATAACATCCGGAATTACTTTTTAACGTGTCCATATATCCTGAAAATAACTCCGATTCTGATGGGAAAATCTCACGTCGCACTTTTATGAAGTATGTCGGCGCTGCTGGCGCAATATTCACTTTATCTTCTCTGGTACCATTCAATAAAGCCTTTGCTGCTGGAACAAATAATACAAATGCCACTAAAAACACGAATACCACAAGTAGTAGTCAAACAAGTCCTCCAAAACAAATGGGTTCACCTCATACATTTAATCTGGCTGCTACCACCCCGCAATTATCCAATGCCGGTGGAAGTAGAACTTTTGCAAACGCTGATAACTTTCCAATTCTCAATGGCTGGGCAATGTCACCATATCTACTGCGTCTTGAGAAGGGTGGTGTACGTGAGCCTCATTGGCATCCTAATGCTGCCGAATTAAGCTATTGCATCAGTGGCAGAGCAACAATGACTATATTTCTTGGTAGTCCTAACCTTGTTCATGATACATTTACTATAGATCCTGGAGAAATAGTTTTTGTTCCCCAGGGTTATTTACACGAATTTAACAATATTAGTAATGAAGAGGCGAAATTTGTTCTTGTATTCAATAACGAACGCCCTCAAACCATGGGCATTTCAGGAGCGGTTGGTTCCATGCCTAATCGTGTTATGAATGCAACATTTGGAATTAAACCACCTAGTACGTTTTTTAATGGATTCAACAAAAACTCCCCTAACGATATCGTAATAGGGTCCAAACCAGCTAACACAGTAGAACCTGCTTCTATGACAAAAATCCCCAGCAGTTACAAACTTAATCTAGAAGGCATTCCTCCGCAAATTCAAACTGCTGGAGGTACAGTTGCTCTAGGAAATATTAGTAATTTTCCCATACTTAGTGGGTTGGCATGTTACTCACTAATTTTGAAGCCCAATGGTATCAGAGAACCGCACTGGCATCCTAATGCTGCTGAATTGGATTATGTCCTTGGAGGAAGAGCACGAATGATAGTATTAAGTCCTGGTGGTAGTGTAGACACGTTTGAGGTTGGGCCAGGTGAAGTTGTTTTCATTCCTCCAGCATTTTTTCACTATATAGAAAATCCTGATAGCGTCAATAATATGCACATGGCAATTTTCATTGGTAATGGGAGCCCACAAGACATAGGTATTTCAGGAGGACTTAGTGCAAATTCAAACGAAGTATTAGGAGCTTCCTTTGATTTGCCTCCTACATACTTTAATAATCTTCCTAGAGTTGAACGGGATCTTTTTGTAGTATCAGGAGGAGGATAACCCGGGATCAAAATATTATCTATAATCTATAAATGATGGGCACCGACTTAACTGACCTAATAATGGGTATAGTCGCTGGACCAGAATAGATAGTTATTGTTATAGTTATTGCGGTACTCATTTTTGGAGCAAAGAAAGTCCCAGAGCTTGCCAGAGCTTTTGGTAGGGCAACTTCAGAATACGAAAAGGCTCAATATGAGGCGAAAAATGACATGCAACGGATTAGAAACCCAGGAACAACCAATATACTAGAGAACAGAGAAAAACTGGAAGCAGCAGCCGATACATTGGGAACAAAACACTCAGATAAGAATAGCCAGGAACTTAGGGCTGCCATTCAAAAGAGAAATTGACAAGAATAAAAAGAGTCTAATAGTTAATAATAACAACAATGTTTGTTTACTGAGCAATATTGATTATATTTGAAGAATGAGGAAAAGTATCATATTCTAAGAAATTCTGATTTAGCAAAAAAATATTTTCTAGAAATGATGAAATAATACTGTCTGAGAAAAGATTGTGAAAAATTTTTGAGCGCACCAATAAGACAAAATGAAGACCAAGCAAATACGCATCAAGAGATCCAAAATATTAGACAAAAGCTATGAAAAATACAAACCAATAATTTTACTTCCTGCAAATGGTGGACGGATGACCACTCAAA
>CAKOFP010000026.1 GCA_933226995.1 Candidatus Nitrosopolaris rasttigaisensis
AATTCCCAAAAGACACTCTTGAAAGGTCGAAGTACATTTTGGATATTACGAAGAACGAGGAAAGAATGATTGAGTTCTTAGCCATGTTGAGAGTAGCAATAGCTGGTTCCTCTGAAGAAATTGAAAAAGCGCTTGCTGATTGGATTGCATTCACCTTTACTAAAAGACTAAGAGAGGAAGCACCTATCATTCCAGAAAAAGTTAGAGCAGGAAAAATAGTACGTGAATCTCCTCCAATAGAAGAGTATAACGGCCTAAAGCGAAATATTGCCAAAGCTAAAATGTCATTTCCTTACCTCAGAGATGCCCTTCAAAATCCCCACTTTGATATAAATAAATTATATGCAATAAGCAGCAAAGCTTAGCGGCAATCAGTCTCGTAGAACTTATCAAACAGCGTATAATTTGCTCGCCTTATGTAGCAGGATAATTTCAGCATAAACGTAAGGTTTTAGAAAGGATCTAGCGCTAAAGATTTTGTTATATCTTAAAGATGAAGCATACACCCAGAATTAGTTCCGCCCTGAAGGCAGTTGATCTGAAGCAAGAGCCTCCACCTCTAATAATTGGTGAACGTCTCAACACTCAGGGGTCAAGAAGAGCAAAAGACATGGTGCTCAATAGTGATTATGATGGTCTGGTTAACTTAGCTAGGACACAAATTGAAGACGGTGCTCACTGCCTCGACGTTTGTGTTGCTACGACGGAACGGGCTGATGAACTTGAATTCATGAAATCACTTGTCAAAAGATTAAGTTTGGAAATTGATGCACCACTCGTTATAGATTCAACCGATCCCAAAGTTATGGAAGCAGCCCTCCAACAGATCCCAGGTAGACCTGTCATAAACTCAATTAATCTTGAGGGTGATGGGAGTAGGTTTCATGCGTTAGCCCCGTTGATGGCAAAATATGGCGTTCCTGCCATAACGATGTGTATAGGACCTGGCGGAATGGCCAAAACACCTCAGGAAAAGTTAGAAACTGCGATTCTCCTTTACGAAACAGGTAAAAAATACGGCCTCCAACCCTGGCAGTTTATTTTCGATGTTCTGACTTTCACCTTGGCTACTGGAGAGCAGGAATTCTTGGAATCAGCAAAAGCCACCCTTGAAGGGATAAGATTGGTCAAGCAAAAAATTCCAGATTGTTTCACAGTATTAGGACTAAGCAACGTGAGTTTTGGCCTAACGCCAAATGCCAGAAAAATAGTCAATTCAGTATTCCTGCATCATGCGATAAAAGCTGGCCTTGACTCAGTAATTATTAATGCAAAAGATATCATCCCTTACTTGGATATTGATCGGGAACAGCGAAAACTCGCCGAAGATCTTATTTTCAACAATCATCCTAACGCGCTTGCTGAATTGATTACCTTCTTCGAAGGAGTAAAATCGGTATCGGATACTTCAAGTAACAGGATAGAAGTAGATCCAAGCTGGGAAGCAAGCAAGAGATGTTATTTTAGAATTGTTCATAGATTAAAAGATGGAATAGAATCTGACGTTGTCGATTCAATAGAAGATAGAATTCATGCAAACCTTACAGCATCAAAAAACATCGAAGTAAATAGTTATATGAAAAAAAAGGTAATCCTTGAAGCTCCGAAACAATTAGTTCACGAAGCAGCTGTGCAGACTCTAAATGAAGTTTTACTACCAGCTATGAAGGAAGTAGGAGACAAATTCGGTGCAGGCGAATTGATTCTCCCGTTTGTGTTGAAGTCTGCCGAATGTATGAAAGCGGCGGTAGCGGAACTCGAAAAATATTTAATCAGGCGAGAAGGTGTAAGCAAAGGCAAGTTAGTACTCTGTACTGTATACGGAGATGTCCATGACATAGGCAAGAATCTTGTCAAGACAATATTTACGAATAACGGCTATTCAGTTTATGATTTAGGGAAGCAAGTTCCGTTGCAGAGTATTGTTGAAAAAATAAAGGAAGTTAATGCTGATGCGGTTGGGCTTTCTGCGCTGCTCGTATCAACTTCTAAGCAGATGCAGTACTTTGTGGAACATTCAAGACAAAATAAAATAACAATCCCTGTGCTATGCGGCGGCGCAGCGATTAACAGTAGTTACATTAATAGAATCGCAAAAGAAGGAGGCATTTACAATTCTGGAGTATTCTACTGTAAGACAGCATTTGAAGGTCTGACGGTCATGAACAAGTTGATGTCAGATGAGAGAAAGGCTTACGTCTCAGAATGGCACCAGAAATTGGAAAGGTGGGAGGAAAAGCGAGGACCTGCAACACAATCCCTAAAACTGCCGCATAGCAGCATAAAGCCAGTTCACGCACCCATTCCGCCGCATATTGCTAGAAGGATTAGGTTAGAAGCTGAGCAGATAGATCTAAATGAGATATGGAAATTCATTAATAAAAAGTCCCTTTTTGTGCTTTCTTGGGGGTTTCGTGGAAGAGGCGCCAAAGACTTGAGCGAAGAGTCAGAGAAATTGTTTGAAGAATGGAAAAAACGTGTTATCGAACAAAAACTGTTTGATCCTAAAGTTGTATATGGCTATTTCAAATGTCATAATAAAGACAACAGCCTGGTTGTAGAATTGGCTGATGGCGGGGGAGAAGTATCTTTTGATTTTCCAAGGTCCTCAAAAGAAAAAAACCTGTGCCTGACTGATTACTTTGGTGAAAATGATATCGCCGCATTTCAGGTCGTCACTGTCGGTGACAAAGTAACAAAGATTATCGATGAATGGAATAAAGAGAACAAGTATACTGATGCATATTATTTGCATGGATTGGCAGTGGAAACAGCTGAGGCTCTGGCTGAGTGGATCAATTCGCGTATAAAGAGTGAGCTTAAGATTGGCATCAAAGGTGGACTTAGGTATAGCTGGGGTTATCCTAGCTGTCCTGACGTGTCACAACATCATTTGGTCTGGAGAATATTGGATCCTACAAAATCAGGGATGAGTTTAACCGAAGCGGGTCAAATAATTCCAGATCAATCTACTGCCGCCATTGTAGTACATCATCCACAGGCTGAATATTTTGTCTTGTAACGAAGGAGGGCTCTGATCCATACTAATGCAAGGATCTGATTACGCCGAGGCGACGGAGGAGATGACGAAGACTAGTTCTATCAGTGTGATATCGTTTATGGTATCTGTTATATTAAGCTCTAAGATTCTTTTTGCTAAATAGTTTGTGACATGACTATCAATGATTTTGCCGTAGCTTGTGCTGTTGACGACTCGACGGCGTACTTCACTTATGAAGGCGAGACAATGTTGATAATACAATCAAAAGATCATGCCAAGTCTGGACGAAATGATTTTGAAGTTATTCAGCCCTTCATAGATGCACTGATATCACATGAGAGCGTTCATGTAGTTATAAAAAAATTAGAGGGGACACACATATCTGATTCCCTAGACGACATAGAAATTATCGTAGAACGCGACGGGGTGAAGTTTCAAGTTACATTAAACAACATCTTATTTGCACAAGACACATCAGGAATAGTTACGCCCTAGGTCTTGTTCGAACCAAACTAGACTCAGATCTTGATGATACGATTACTAGTATGGATAGTCTGTTAGCTTGAAATTCGATGTCTGTCTTATTAGCTCTGTTAGATTCTTTTTTTCAGGAAGTAGTTTCATATCTGCCAGGATATATTGAACAAATTCAAGCTCGTCCTTTGCAAAACTGGGATCTTGATCATATAGCTGACTAAAAACAAGCTTTTGGCAGATCCTTTGGATATTTTCAAAGCAATTGTATACACCGCTGTTACTATCGATTTGGTTCGCCCTTTAAAAGCTTGACAAGTCTTTTCTTGTTGAGCCCTATCATATTCGTAGTTATGAATCGTCGAAATACTGAAAGTACTTCAAAATAATCCTCCCTACCTGTATAGCCTATGATGGTGGCAGGTATTAGGTTTAGAATACCTCTTAGCCTTACTCTTTCGCTGTGTTTCTTGTCCAATACAAGAATAGCCCTCCCGAAAGTCAAAATCGCATTGAGAATTTGGTTGGGTAAACGATCATCCAGGACGTCATCATCAGATTTCAATTCTACAGGGAAGAAGCTACTCCAATCTATTCTGCATCTTTCTTTGTGTGCAAATTGATTTAGCTGACCCGTCCTCCTTATTATATTTAGATAGTTATCGTAAGAATCTGTAGAATCAAATTGAATATCTGAATCATTTCTTTTTTTGATTATCGCAACAACCGGATCAAAATTTCGGAAGTAACCTTCATCCTTTATTTTTATTTCAATACCAGAACACTTTGTTGAAAAAAAGTCGTTACCATCTATATGTCCGCCATGAACCGACTTAATAAAGAGATACTTTAAATCCTTCTCTTTCAGACTGGTGATCCCTGTAGACTATCTATTTCTCATAAGGCAGTATTTATTTAATTGCCAACTTCAGGACGTATATCGGGTACGTTGGAATTTAGAAGTATATAATTGGTACGAACAAAAGGAT
>CAKOFP010000027.1 GCA_933226995.1 Candidatus Nitrosopolaris rasttigaisensis
AGAAATGAACATTCTTGGCAACCGGTCTTGCCTCCGCACACATAGCATTGTAGCTCAACAATTTTTGGAGAGCGCATCCCTGAGGCAACCGGCTCGTCACTTGCATTGTGCAGTACTACGGTCTCTATAGAAAGTATATCTTTAGTAATGACACTCTCATCTTTTGTATGTTTACATCTCAAATGCTTAGCTGCTTTTGCAGAATTAGACCAAAATGCTTTACCGGGTGGGACCTCTTGGCCACAACGACAACAGGTACTCCTAAATGTAACTAAAATCTGAACCCAATCATTGGCTTGTTTTTCTTCGGACAAACAATATAGGAGTTCTAAAATCCTTAAAAACCGTTTCATGTCAAAAACGTTGGTCTTAAGAACGCATTTTTTTGATCGCCCTTATGTCTCGTTTAAGGTTCAAGAATTATAGCTTCTATCACAATCAATCTAGAACTTGGGACATAAACTTGACTATTGTTGCTCCATATATTATTAGTAAAAGGCAGGGCGTCTTCATCTCCTTCTACTTCCAAAAAGCCTAAAGCAGCATTGATGTGACATTTGCAAGATAATTCTAAAACCTCATGATAGAATGGATCTATGAAGCAAGTGCTAAATCATTCGTTTTGGGATAACGCAAGGTTTGTATTTTGCCATAACACTATTTTCAAGGAAAGACGTGACGTTATTGACTACGACGATGAATTGAGACAACTTCATATAAATGTGGGTCTGGTTGTGAAAGCTTAAAAGCTTCAGCCAAATGTTCTTTGGCTTGAGGATTTTGTAGCATTGCTTCAAAGTCTTCTTTGCTCTTCCATTGCGCATAGTTTACTACCCTAGTCCCATCCAAACTTTTATGAATATTTGCTGAGATAAACCCTGGCAAAGTGCAGATTACAGACTCAGTAGCTCGTTCAAGCAACGTAACAAGTTTTTCTTGATCATGAGGGTCGACAACGAACACATTAATCAGAGTACTGACGTCATTTTTATCTGAAGTATATATGGTGGTAGATCTCATATCGAATTTATTGTTAGTGTCCACTCTCTCAAACCTGGTTGTTAAAGTGTTTGCTGGAATATGATTTTAAATTTTCAGCAACTTTCTTCAGTAGGAATAAGGGAAGGGCTTTTTCAGAAGGAATACAATGTATGACGTACTGCTCTTGTTATTGACAAAGCATTTAAAGAAATTTCGCATAACCAATTAGAATGCAGACGGAAGAAGACGCAGATTCGAGGAAACAATGGGCTTCTTCCGATATTATTACTCCTCCTAGATAGGTGTGATGGGTAGTAACAGCTCCTTTGAAATAATCACGGAAAGCAAGGTGATTCACAGTAGGGTTTTCTTGTCTGGGAAATGCTTTCTATTCCAACTAACTTGTTAGCTTGTCTCTACTCTTCACCGATCAGTCCTTGGATCGAGATGTCCTCTTTTTTCTCCTGCATTTTCCACTTCAACGTGTCGATGCCTGCTGGTGGTACTGCTGTTATTAGTAGAGTTGGTAAGACTGGTTGTTGAGTTGCACGCAGTAGAGAGGCCGTGATGATGATGTGTGTTTGTCTTGGAAGCGGCCAAAGTGGTTGTGGTTAAAAAAGCCGATGTTGTAATGGCGATCGCCAGAATAGCTAATACAGAAAATATTCTTGTTTTTGTTCATTTAGGTAACTGTACCTAAATCATAATATACTATGCTCATTACGAAAAATAATGGCTTCATCACCTGATGCTTCAGAACCCCATCCACATAAGCTTACAAAATTCTTCCTCAGCATTTCAATATTTATTACTGGAACATTAGTATTGGCTGCTTATTCTACCACCATGGGAGCAGAATATAGCGTCAAAAAAAATGATATACAAGCGGAGTCTCTAACACACTTGGTCAAATCTCAAGATTGATGGAGTGCTTATCAAGCACATAAATTAAGGGAAAAGATCTTCCAAATGGAAATAGATAATCTAAACATCACTTTGAATCAATCACCAGCACCGTCAACATCGGCAAGCCATCAGCAACAGAGCATCTGCGTACAAACTCTGTCAAAATACAAATCCTACCTTTCCAAGCTCCATGCTGATAAATCAGTTACTGATTCGATTGTAAATCTGCGAGATAAGGCGCAGACTGAACAGAGGTTATATGAACAGTCTTTACTAGCCAACTCCCAGAATTCAAAGTTTGTAGAAGCATATGATTTTGCAACTATACTTCTAATTATTGGTGCCGGGTTAGGGGGCGTATCAGAAATTGCAAAGAATAAACTACTGGGATATCCAAGCCTGCTTGTAGGCGGATTAGGAGTTATAGTTTTGTTACTGACCACGTTTATGCCATCAATCCTGTAAATCTAAATGAGAATTAACAAGGTCAGGCTGACTAATACCGCCGAATGAACGTGATACATAATATCTAAGATCGATATGAGAAAATCTATACTCGGCTCTATCATCATAATTACAATCACAATAATTGCAGTTGCAGTAATAGCAGGCAGATCTTGGTTTCTATCAAATAACATCCCGAAGTTTAGTAGTGGATTTGTGAAAGTAGTAAATATTGCACTTATCAAGCCTACGTTTACAGCTGCAGCCTACCACAAGTCATTTTACAAGTTCTACTTCCTCTACTCTGGTCTTCCGTCACACGCACAAAAGAATATTACATCAGACTTAAATCTACTCTCTAGCGAAGTAACCGATCGTACAACAGGATCATCTTCGGCCTTCTCAGTTGATTTCTTAGCTGAGCATCTAAAAACGCCCAAGTCCCACATTAGTGTGTTGACTGACTCTGATGCAGATAATGTTAATTCTTTATTTTTCGTAAACGGAACTAACAAGTATGATATTCTAATACTTGGACACCAAGAATATGTCACCCAACAAGAATATGATAATCTAAAACATTTTGTTGCAAATGGAGGCACATTGGTCCTAATGGATGGAAACGTATTCTATGCGGAGGTGAAATACGACAGGAACACTCATACAATAACACTGGTGAAAGGGCATGGTTGGGCTTATAATGGTAAATCAGCATGGAAAAGTATAAGAGAAAGATGGGAGAATGAGACTTCACAATGGGTAGGCAGCAACTTCTTTTGTCTTTCATGCAACATCACATTTGCCAATAATCCTTTCCAATACAAGCATCACGAAGAACAATATGTGACAAATCCTAATGACCTAATCTTGTTAAACTATCATGCATCAACATCAATAAAACAATCCAAAACGGCAGACCCTGTGATTGCGACTTACGAACTGAACTATCATAAAGGAAAAGTAATAGCGCTAGGTATTTACTCAGACGATATAATAGCCAATAGTAAATTTAACAAATTCTTTGATAGCTTGGTAGTGAAATATGCACCGAAGTCTCCAACATTTTCGATACGTCCAATCAGTTGATTAGAGAATCTCACGAAAGAATAAAAAACCAATTCGTCACCATTGTCGTATTCTTTATAGTGAATTCTATTTCCTTCCGACTACTCTGGACATATTTCTAACAAAGGCAAAAAGATATCTCTAACAATTCCTATTATTGCAGGCAAAAAGATATCAGTCTTTGAAAGAGAGCTACGAGGTCATTCGAGAATGGTAGGATTATGATACTACCTAAACACTAACTAAACCTAGGCCATTATTTGATTTATTGCGCTCTCAAATACAGCGTACGGCTGAGCACCAGTAATCTCAAGTGGTTGCTTGCCATTTACCAGAAAAATAAAACTGGGTGTTGCATTAAGACCAATACTCTGAGCAAGATTGAAGTTATCGGCAACTACCCCTGCATATTTACCAGACTCGAGACACTGAGAGAATTGGTTAATGTCTCTAATACCTACATTACTTGCGAACTGATTTAGGCTATGTTTCGTGACCCATCCAGTATTTTCTCCATTCCATTTGTTGTATAGCTCGTCATAATATTGCCAGTATTTTCCCTGGTCAGCAGCGCAGTAAGAGGCTTCTGAAGATAAAGTTGAAGCTCTATCAGCTGGCAAGTCATTAATAGGGAAATCTTTGAATAAAAACTTGACCTTGCCATTTTTTACAAAATTTGTCAGTATTAAATCCTTGGTGTCTGAATGAAACCTGTGACAGTATGTACATTGATAATCGCCAAATTCGACTAACGTTATGGGGGCATTACTGTTACCTAATGCCGGAGCATTTGAAATAGTGGGGGTTGATATTTTTTGAATTATTGCGCTGGCAGTTTGTGGTTGAACTAGCTCTTGAGTATGTTGTTGCGACGACCCAAATCTTGAGGATATAGTTCCACTCAAAATCCCTCCGATCATAATAACTGCGAATACTACACCTAAAACTATGAAGATTTTTCGCCGGATCCTTTGTGATTTCATATATTTCTTATTATTCATATCCAGTTCCGCATGATATCTGTGACAAGATGGATCTTCAATGACGAAACATAGATCAATAATATAATAGTAATGGATTGTTCATTTTTTATTCGAATCTTGAATTTTACAACTTTCAAAGTCCATTCTGTCAATGATTCTTCATTCCGAGAATGGGTTTCGCGGCTTAGCAATTTGCTGCACATACCGCGTATGCACTCTGCATTTGAAATCTAATACCTGGTCACCAAGACAAATACATCCGTTGCTAGGGCCTCCAAGGCAAACCTTGCATGTCTTGTCCTCATATACAATTACAAATGGGAGTATAACTACATGAGGTACTCTCTATTGCCTTGCGCGAGTGGATGAGAGCGGGAGCAGTAAGGCCTTTTATGATATTCAAGAGATGAATCACTATAAAATTATTCGTAGTAAATGATGAATGGAAGGCACAGTTTTTAGTGCTCGGGAAATATTTTAATTCTCAAATCGATAAAAATGCAGAGTATATGTTCGAATTAGGTTTCTCTGACGTGCTTAGCATGGCACAAACAATCGGCATAGTTGGTACGATGATCATGACTCTATATTTCTCTAGGCGGCAGATACAAAGTCTATCACTAGATGTCGAAACAAAAGTTCTGAATGACTTGGGTGAAAAAATACACAGAATGGGTGAGATGATTATTGAACGCCCAGAGTTAGGAAGAGTAATTACAGATATTCAAGCTGATCGTTGGTCCGTAGAATTACCATTTGCGTATTATGTATTGTACATATGTTCCCACGCTTATGACATGCGCGAAAGGAATGTTCTTAATGATAATGAATGGGCTGGCTGGTTACAATGGATGAGAAATTGTTTTCAACAAGGAACGATAAAAGAACATTGGAAAAGAATTGAATCCGAAAAATGGTTTGATCCCTCTTTCCAGAATTTCATAAATAAGGAGGTACTGGCCGCTTCTTGATTAGCGACCAGATTCGACCTTTTTAGCGGACATCCTATCTCCTAAACGGCCTGAAGGCCTGAATCTTAATGACTCTTGTTTTCGAAGGATAAGGGTTCCTGCATCGTCAGTATTATCATCCCTGACGAGAGCAACTCTAATACTCCCACTCTCGAGGTAAATCCCATATTTTTTAATGGTCTAACCTTGCACTTCACTGCGGTTTGCAGGAATCTACGAGGGCATTGTTTTTCCACTTTAGCAGTCATTTCGTTTCCATAATGGCAGCTGCCATACTAGGAGAAGTCAAGTCCTAGAT
>CAKOFP010000028.1 GCA_933226995.1 Candidatus Nitrosopolaris rasttigaisensis
TCAGCTAACAACAAAGAGCGTCAGGTCAAACTAATTGTAAATTATACTGCTGCACCTAGTACACCAATTCTCAACAAAACAATAAATGCCGTAACGAAAGTTTACGCTGTCAACGGAACTTTGATAAAGACATCCTCTTTTCCAACCGGATTTGTTGTAAAACGCTTTGGTACTGAGCAGTTAGCGACTGCAATAAAAGATAATAAAATACAACAGTTAACAGCAGTTGTGCAATTTGTGACTAGAGACAAATTACAACCACTTTCAAACGCGATTACGGTTAAATTAGTTTTTGGACAGAAGATAAGTAATAGAGTGTAACCTTAGTAACACATGCAGAATAAAGCTGTGTAACGTCACGTCTAATTCAAAAAACATGGTAGCAATGATGACCTTCTGTGGTATGTTAGGCCAAATAAATATATGGAAAGGGTAATTCGAAGTCTGGCTTTGCAGAATGAACAAGATTCCAACAATGCTCAATGAAGCCTATGAGGAATTTGGTATATCGAAAAAGAAAATTAAAGAGACGATCTCGGAGTCAGAATATGTTATTCATCCACAACTGACATTTACATTTATCTTGACCACTCACTAAAATTTTAGATCCCATACCTTTTGACAGAGCTTGTGAGAACAAAAACCTATTAGTAGAAGGTTAAATGGTATAATGTCCACTCTCAAGATGGGACCTTTTTGCTTAGGCATTCTTGTGCATATTAAGTCAAATGTATTAGAACTAAGTCTCAGAAGTATATTCTAGATATTTTTCAATTAGATTGGTATTTAACGCCTTTATATAGTTTCGTCATACATCTTTTGTGGAGGGTGTTTGATATGAGACTTCGCAGGTTAGAATCAACGGTTGCTATTATGATTCTTCTTGTCTCAATAAGTTGGATTTTCTCATTACATGTAAATGCTCTTTATGCAATGCCAGATCACAGTACTGTTAACGCAACATCACAACCGCTTACCAAAGATAATAGCACTACTTCCAGTGCTCCCTCTGTCTTACATTTGTCCTCCGTCTCATCAAATAATGGGACTTCATCAACATCAGGACCTTCTACCAACAACAAAGCCGACACAAATTCTGCCACTGGTTCAAACAGCGGGACGACTCACACGCATCATGGTACCAGCACCAGCACCAGCACCAGCACCAGCACCAGCACCAGCAGCACCAGCACCAACAATCATCATAACGATAACACTAAATCAAATGATCTTGCCCAGAAGATAATAAACAAGATTAAGCAAAAATTCAAAGTAGGAGATGTTCCTTTTCCTTGACAGCTTCCATAATATTGTGTCACACCTGCATGTAGAATAAATGGCTTATTAAGGCAGCATAGTTATAACAATCCATGTTGTCTTCTCAGTCGTATGTAATACTTAATGGTGGGAGATCTCTAATGTGCGATATTTGTAAATATGAAATCAAATAACTATTTCAAGAAAGGTAAGCGGCCAGATGAATCCCAATCACAGACGACTATCATTATGTTGCCTTCAGATGCCAATCCAAAAGGGAATGTTTTCGGTGGTACGATACTAAAACATGTAGATCTTATCGCAAATCTTGTTGCTAATAGACATGCAACGCACGCGAACACGGTGACCGCAAGTATTGACAAGATGACATTTTTAAAGCCAGTATATATTGGAAATGCATTGATACTTTCTGCAAGGCTTAACTATGCGAAAAGATCTTCTATGGAAGTTGAAGTTACAGTACATGCAGAAGATCTTGACAATGGTAAACGAGTTCTAACCGGGACTGCATTTGTTACCGTGGTAGCCCTTGACGATGAGGGAAAACCAACTGAAATTCCTCCATTGAACTTAGATCGTGATAATGATAAAAGACGTTTCCGTGAGGGTGAATCTAGAATGATAACCAGAATAAAAGATGCAGGTAGAGTATGGACATATAAGACTACAAGCCAAAGTGAATAATAGATCTGTACCGGAAACTCTGGGCGTATAACGTAGAGGAGATCTTGGCGGTTTCAGACAGGAAAGTAATCTGATTTTAGATTACAATAGTGAGTATTGATGGAACGTAATCAAGTGTAGGACTTGATTTAAATAAATGGGCATCTGATAGCAAGAGTATGTGATGTAATAGAATGGCGTCTATTGTAGACCCATTGCGCGTGTAAGGAACTGGAACTGATTGGCCGACTCTATTGCATTCATGTTTACTATACCACCACATCCGATCGAATGAGCAAGCACACCAAGACCGAATATCGCTCTCGATAATGGGACTCCATGATGGAGAGCCTCGAGTCCCAATGACAATCCATTTTTAATACAACCCATCGCTGTTTCCCCTGCAGATGTTAAAGTACCGTTTTGACTAACAAGATCATTGCATGACTGAAGCAGTATGTTCATTTGACTTATGTTATTGCAGAGCATGTTCCAGTCAATTCCTGACGGCGCAGTCATATTCGTATCTACTTTCGTATTATTCTGACCGAAGGCCTCTGGAACTAAATGAATAACACCCACTAAGATGACGGAAGAAAGAAATATCATTCTAGTCCCTTGCATTCTGGAACTTACGTCGCTTACTAATATTAATCCACTCGTTTCATAGCCCAAAAATAGCACGGGGTGTGGTAAGTACGATGTAAAGACTGGCCGCTTCTGCATCTCAAGAACTCTCTATCCGTCACAAACGTTAAGTAATAGCCTTCTTTATGCAAGTTCACTATGTTGGACTCGACAAGGAAAAAAATGGTTAACTTCGAACAAGTTCATTATACGACAATGTAAAACTGGTAGTTGCTAGAAACTGAAGCAGAATCTTCAACCAATCATACCTACACGTTTGATTTCATTTAATACGAAAAGCGGATCGGGAGAAGAGGTTGGATTATCATTGGCTATTACCGATTCTGGGCAGCGTGTACTGGAATGATTTTGAGGATTACTTATTTTCGGGTCTGTATTTATCTAGATCCCATATTAGTGTGTTTATTCTTACTAACATCTCTTCGTTTTAAATTGGTTTCTGAATAAATTGTCTTTCACCTTTTTTAGGAAAGACTTCTCTTATAATGCATCGTACTCTTGTAATTCGATTAGTGCTGTCAGAAAAAGAGCCGTGATATTAAGATCTATTTTTTTCATTTGTGCATATAATTGAAAACCATTCATTACTGGCATTTTGACATCCAGAATTAATAGATCATACCTGCTACTTTTGAAATTTTGCAACGCCAAAGTAGGA